>JAUVDE010000020.1 GCA_030595485.1 Draconibacterium sp. | reverse complement strand
ATCGGGTAAAGTACTGGTGAAAGTTGTCATTCTTTTTATTTTATATTTATAATACACAAATATAAAACACAAATAAACAAAAAACAACTTAATACTTTTGGGTTAATAGCGCAAGCAACATAGAAGCAATTAATTCGCCAATAATTCCTTAGCCGTTTTTAATGTAGTATCGGTAAGTTTATCACCACCAACCATTTTTGCAAGTTCTTCAATACGCTGTTCATCATCCAGCTGTTTAATTGAAGTAAATGTTTTTCCGCCTTCTTCAAATTTATAGACTTGAAAATGTGCATCACCTTTTGCGGCAATTTGTGGTAAATGTGTGATATTGATAATCTGGGTAGTTGATGAAAATTCTTTTATGATAGCCCCCATCTTCAAGGCAATTTCGCCTGAAACTCCTGTATCAATCTCATCGAAGATTACAGTTGGAAGTGCCTTTGAACTGCGAAGCAAGTTTTTAATTGCCAGCATTAAACGCGACATTTCACCTCCCGATGCAATTTTTGATATTTCATCGGGTGCCGAATCGGGGTTGGCACTAAATTGAAAAGAAACGGCATCTCTTCCGTTTGCTTGAAAACTTTCGGTATTCGAATGAACTACTTCGAGCCTGGCCTTTGGCATTCCCAACAGCTTTAAATCGGCTACTATCGATTTTTCAATTATGACAAACGACTTTTTCCGCTTGCTTGTAAGTTCGGTAGCCTTCGTGTCAAGTGAGGTTGACTGTTCTTCCAGCTGAGCACTTAGCTTTTTTATCTCTTCATCGAAACCAACGGCCTGATTAATCTTGTCATCGAAATGATTTTTAAACGCAATTAACTCGGCTACAGTTGCAACATTGTGTTTTTGTTGAAGACTAAAAATTAAATTTAAACGCTCGCTAACTTGTTCTATACGTTCAGGATTAAATTCTACTTTCTCTGAAAGTTGCTCAGCCTCCTCAACAATATCCTGCAGCTCAATCATAGTACTTTCCAATCGTTCAGACAGGCCTCCAGCTTCTTTAAAATAATCCTTTATTTTCTCCAAAGCCCGCTGTCCTTCTTTTATATTCCGAACAACCGAAAGTGTTTCGTTATCAAGTAAAGTATTTACCTCGGCAAAAGCTGTTTTTATATCTTCGGCATGCGTTAACTTTTCCAGTTCTGTTTCAAGTTTAAGCTGTTCGTCTACTTTTAACCCAGCTTCTTCAAGCTGATTAAACTGAAACTGAAAATAATCTAAATCGGCTTTTGCTTTCTCTGCGGTTTGTTTTGTTTCGTCAAGCTGCTGTTCAGTGCTTTTATAGGCGCTAAAAAGCTTTTTGTAATCAGTCAATATTTTAAGCGATTTGGCTACTGAATCAACCAAATCGAGCTGAAACTTTTGATTACCTAAATCCAGATTTTGGTGTTGCGAATGAATGTCAATGAGTTTTAAACCCAATTCGCGAATCACCTTTAAGTTTACGGGTGTATCGTTTATAAAAGCACGTGATTTTCCGGAAGGAGTAATTTCTCTTCGTAAGATAGTTGAAGCGTCGTAATCCAAATCATTATCCTCAAAAAAGGCTTTTAATGCATATTCTTCCACCTCAAACTGACCTTCAACAATACATTTCTGTTGCTTGTCTTTTAATACTGAAAGATCGGCTCGATTACCTAAGATTAAACCCAAAGCCCCTAAAATAATTGACTTACCGGCTCCTGTTTCACCCGTAAGCGAATTCAGGTTTTTATGAAAATTAACCTGTAATTGATTTATTAAAGCATAATTTGAAATGGATAACCTGGCCAGCATTTTATTGAGCTTTTAAAAAGTGCTTAAAAATACCAAAAAAGCCCTAACCAAGCACATCTTCGAATAGAAAAAACAATTTGTAAATAATTTGACTTTAAAATGCGAAAGCAGCGAATGAATTTACAATCCTTCGTTTTCAGCAATCTTCTCGTACTTCCTACCGTTTGAGGGATCTACTTCATTTAAAATTGCCATTACCCGGTTTCTTTCATCGGGATACGATTTGGAGAAGATGTTTACCAACTCATCTGCTTTGGCATCGAAAAACATTTGTAAAATATAAGTTGAAGGACGACGTCGAAATACTTTTTGGATATCACGTAAGGAAGTAGCAACATTTGCACGGCCCTCTTCCACTCGCTCCGACATCATATCCAAACCATTTCGATGGTAATTATACAGACAGCTGCGGTACGAAGCATACGATTTATTCATAATATTCTCCATTAACCAATACCGGTTACGTTCGCTTTCAAAAGCTTTCCAGCCACGTTCTCGGGCATTTGCCGAGTTGCTTACAATACCTTGCGCTTTTTGGTAAAACTCAGTTCCTCCTTCTTCGGAGTACGTATCGTAGTCGAAACCTAGAATAACGTAGGCATAATAAGCCAAAATGTTTGTCAGGTTATCGCGGTTCGAAGTTTCGTTAAACTCAATCGATTGATACTCCTGATATTTACAATGAAAATCGTTGTCTTTTATATTTAATACGGTAGATGTATAACTCGAATTAAAAATAGGGCGTGTTAATTGAACCTGAATCGAACCTTTAAACTCATCAGCCGAAATCTGTTCGTCTAAACGAATAAGAATATTGCAACGGATTTTTTCGTCGTAGCTATAAACATGCTCTGTCCATTTACGATTATTCATAAAATCGTATAAATCAGACTGCATGGTGCGAAACAAATTTTGGTTAGATCCCGGTATACTGTGTGCTGATACCGTAACATTACAACGCAACTCTTGTGCTAATCCTGCAAATGTTACTGCAAATACTATAAAAACTACTGTTACGAGTTTCTTCATAATTGAATAAATGACATTGTAAAAATAGCTTTTCATTAACAAATTAAGCTTTGTAATTGCTCAACTATTTTTTCAACTATATCTGTTGCTACTTCAGTCTTACTTTTTAACTCAAAATTTTGCCGATTATTGTCTTTATCAACAATAGTTACCTTATTGGTATCAACACCAAAACCGGCACCTTTATCTTTTAACGAATTCAGCACAATAAAGTCGAGATTCTTTTTCACCAATTTTTTTTCGGCATTGGCTAATTCGTTATTGGTTTCTAATGCAAAACCTACCAAAAGTTGCTTGGATGTTTTTAATCTACCCAACTCGGCTGCAATATCTTTTGTTGGTTGCAATTCAATGCTCCAATTCGCATTACCGCGTTTGGTCTTTTCTGTTTCTTCTTTAATGGGAGTAAAATCAGATACGGCAGAACACATTACCGCGCCATCGCAGTATTGAAAGGCATTTAACGAGGCATTGTACATATCTTCGGCCGATTCAACCGCTACCACTTTAATTCCGGGTTTTGACGTTGTAACGGATACGGGGCCCGAAACTAAAGTTACCTTGGCTCCTTCTTCTGCTAATTCTTCAGCAATGGCATAACCCATTTTACCCGATGAATAGTTACCAATAAAACGTACAGGATCGATTTTTTCGAAAGTTGGTCCGGCAGTCACTAAAAATGACTTATTCAGAAGTTTTTTTTTTCTCGAAAGTTGCTGAACAACAATTTCAAGTATTTTTTCGGGCTCTTCCATTCGGCCTTTTCCTTCAAGGCCACTGGCTAATTCACCTTCTCCGGGTTCAATAAAAATATTCCCATAATCTCTTAATATCGAAATATTTCGTTGTGTCGATGGATGGGCAAACATGTCGAGGTCCATAGCCGGAGCTATTAATACCGGACACTTAGCCGAAAGATAGGTGGTTACCAACATATTATCGGCAATTCCATTGGCCATTTTACCCATGGTTGCAGCCGTTGCCGGCGCTATAATCATTAAATCGGCCCACAAGCCTAAATCTACATGGCTGTTCCAGGTTCCGTCGTTAGCACCAAAAAACTCGCTAACCACAGGCTTGTTCGACAAAGCCGACAAAGTCACCGGAGTAATAAATTCTTTACCGGCAGGTGTAATAACAACCTGCACCTCGGCACCTTCTTTTATAAAAAGCCGAAGAAGCATTGCCGCTTTATATGCAGCAATGCTTCCGGTAATTCCAAGTATTATTTTTTTCCCTTCCAGCCTCATTAGGCAAGATTTTTTTAGATGCGTTGTTTGTTTTCGCGTGCAGGATTTCGGTGATAAATTTCACCTTCTTTTAATTCTTCGAAAGCAATTAAAGATGGCTTTGGTAAACGTTCGTAGAATTTCGAAATTTCAATTTGCTCTCTGTTTTCAAAAATTTCTTCCAAGTTATCGGTATACGAAGCAAACTCTTGTAATTTCTGATTTAATTCTTCTTTCAACTCCGACGAAATCTGGTTAGCTCTTTTTGCTAAAAGCATAACAGTTTCGTAAATATTTCCCGTTTCATGTGTCAACACTTCCAGGTCGCGCGAAATAGTCGACGGAGCTGCTTTTGTTTTCTTGTAATCCATATTCTAGTTAATATTTGTTTCTTTCTCTAAAACTTCTTCTCTATAATTCAATAAACTCGAGGCGCGTTCGTAATACTTCATCACCTCTTTTTTGTATTTACTTTCAGGGTATTCATCTATAAACGAAAAATACTCGTCCAATGCGTTCGAATATCTATCCATTTGTTTTACCGCAACACTTTTTGTCGCCAACAAATACTTCGATTTTAACAACATGTATTTTAATTCTTCACGGTATTTACTCTCCGGATATTTTTCTAAACTACTATCTAAAGCAATTACAGATGCTTTATAATTTTCAAAATCGTAATACAATCTAGCACTTAAATACGACTTATACACCAACTTGTCGACTAATTCGTCCACTAATCGGTTAGCTTCATCAACTCTATCATTGTACGGATATAGGTTAATGTAAAGTTCAAAAGCATCAATTGCTTGTTGAGTAACCTGTTGGTCGAGCCTTGGTTTTGGCGAAATCAAATACGAACAATAACCTACCATAAACTGTGCTTCTTCGGCATATTCACTAGTCGGGTATTCGCCAACCAACGATTTAAAGTAATGACCCGCCATTAAGTAATCTTTTTGGCCTATCATACTTTTAGCATAGTAGTAGTAAATTTTATCCGATCGTGTTGTCCCCCTATAGATGTTTACCAATTCTTTAAATAAAGTACCGGCTCTAACGTACTCACCATCTTCGTAATACTCAACAGCCTTTTTATATTTGAATTCGTAATCGGTACTTTTTACAATTTTGTTATAATCCCCACATGAGCTTAATACAACCAAAATAAGCACTAATCCAATCCCAAAAAATCTCATTTTCATAAACATGGCGCAAAAATATACTTTTTTTAATTAACTGAAACTAAATGAACAGCAAAATTCAATACTACTTACTGAATTAACATTATTACTTATTGTATTCATTTTTAGCTCCATAGAACATATCTCTTAATTTATCGGTGGTGAATATAACTATCATTTGTAATGTTAAGTTAATGCCTTAGTATTATTTAACACATTTGCGGAGATTTTAAAAAAGTTTACATTTGCAGCTTGTAATAAAAACTATAAAAAAATCAACGTGGATATATTTGCAAAATTTAGAGAGGACAAAGGCGATATTGGTAAGTGGATGGATCAGGCTCATGGATATTTTACCTTTCCAAAACTGGAAGGTGAAATTTCTGCCCATATGAAATTCCGTGGGAAAGAAGTACTTACTTGGAGTTTAAACAACTACCTTGGTTTGGGTAACCACCCCGAGGTAAGAAAAGCCGATGCTGATGCTGCAAAACAATACGGTATGGCTTACCCAATGGGAGCTCGTATGATGTCGGGACAAACGGCAAAACACGAGCAACTAGAGCGCGAATTAGCAGCTTTTGTTGGGAAACCAGATGCTTTCCTTTTAAACTACGGTTACCAGGGAATGGTTTCAGCTATCGATTGCCTTGCCAACCGTAACGATGTTATTGTATACGATTCAGAATCGCACGCTTGTATTATGGACGGAGTTTTCCTTCATAAAGCAAAAGGTGGTAAGAGTTTTGTTTTCCCGCACAACGACATGGACAAATTCCGCAAGATGTTAAGTTTTGCAACCAAACGAGTTAAAGAAACCGGTGGTGGTATTTTAGTAATTACCGAAGGTGTTTTTGGTATGACGGGTCAGGTAGGTAAACTCGACGAAATTGTCGCACTTAAAGAAGAATTCGATTTCCGTTTGTTAGTTGACGATGCACACGGTTTTGGAACCATGGGAGCTACCGGAGCAGGTGCTGCCGAACATTTTGGTGTAACAAAAGGTGTCGATCTTTACTTTGGTACTTTTGCAAAAGCAATGGCTGGTATTGGTGGTTTTATTGCTTGCGAAACCGACATTTGTTACTACCTACGTTACAACATGCGTTCGCAAACATACGCCAAGTCATTACCAATGACAATGACAATTGGTGCTTTGAAACGTTTAGATATGATTCGTACGCAACCCGAATTGCGCGAAAAACTTTGGACTGTTGTTAATGCACTTCAAAAAGGATTAAAAGAAGCCGGATTCGACCTTGGAAAAACCAACACACAGGTAACTCCGGTTTATATGAAAGGTGGAGAAGAAGAGGCATCGCAAATGATTTGCGACCTACGCGAAAACTATGGTATTTTCTGTTCGATGGTAGTTTACCCGGTTATTCCAAAAGGTGAAATTCTTTTACGTTTAATTCCAACAGCTATGCATACTTTAGAGGATGTTAAAATTACATTAGCAGCCTTTAAAGAAACCCGCAAAAAATTGGTAGCCGGCGAATACAAAACCGGTGAAATGGCGCAAGTTAAAATAGAGATGTAATTAGTACTCAATTATAGAATTGAAAGGGAGCTTAAGGGCTCCCTTTTTTTGTGGCAATAATTTACTTCCACTACCAAGCATCTTATTTGGCGGTCTTAACGGGCTATCCGTTATAGTTGCCTTAAATCGAATCGGAGTTATCTTAGTAGTACATGGGAATTGAACTTAAAAGCATCAAATCACTGTGAAATTTAAGATTACTCTAACCTAATTTTCGAATATTCGGAACCCTAATCAATACATGCGGATTTAAGGTTGAAAACGATGGTTAGAAAAAGTAATTTCAATTCTTGTTCATTTATTGAATAACTACCACCCAATCTTTTCCTAAATCAGAAGGAGGATTGCCTATTCGTTGCATTCCATTCCCTTTTATTTCGGTAGCTGAGCCATTCTGTAGTTCACCTCCTAAAGTTGGGCTAAACCATTTCACCGAAAAAGTCTTATCACTTTTTAACCTAAGCCTCGGATTTCGAGTTCCTTTGGGCAAATAAACCACATAAACTTCGCCTGGTTTAGCCAAACAATAGGCTCCTTTCGCTTTTATCAACTCATCCATACATTTCATTTCCTCCAATGGAAATTGCTGCATAAACTGGGTAGCAATTGTCGATTGTTTCCACCAATTATCGCGACTACGGAAGTCTTCGAGGTTTAAATCGTTGTGCGGGTAACGGTAGCCAAAATACCACTCTACCCCACCGCCACCGGCCAGTAAAGTTCCCCACAAACACTGGTGACGAATGGTATCATGTTTGGCATCGTGCGAATCGGGCATAGCACCTTTCGAAGCCGGGCCAATTTCATCGAGGTTAACCAACCAGCGCTTACCGGCCTTTTCCGATTCATCGATCCACTTTAACACACGCTCGTGTACTTTGTATGGGCTCGCAACTTGCATCGATGGACCATCAAGAAGTTCAAATCCGAGCAGTGGCTCCAAATAAATATCCTGATGATGATCGTTGGAATGCGTATGTAACATTACGTTGCATGGGTAAGGATTTACTCTTTTGATATAGCTGGCCATCTCTTTTCGCTGCTGGTCGGTTTGCCCAATTGGCGACCAATTGGTTGGGCCATTTTCTTCACCCAGGTTATAAGTTATTGCCAAATGATGCCCAAAACGTGCTGCCAATTCCCGTAAATATAGTTTTCGCTGAACGCCCGTGTGCCCCATATCGAGCAAGCACTCGTTTTCAGTTTCCTGTAAAACAAAATGCATCATTATTCCCTGGCTTTCCATATAATCGAAAACCACTTCCCACTGGTCGAGTTTACTACAATCGAAACGATAACGCTCGTTATAATCGCTGTATGGCCACACATCTTTTCCGTCGCCAATAATATTCATGGTTAGCATGTAAACCGAATTTGCACCAACCGATTTCAGATAGTTTAATGCACCAATAATTCCTTTTCCTTTGCCGCCCTGCCAGGTTGGATTGCCTTCTTTCCAATCGACTACATGCGATTCGTATTTATGCAAACCATCTTTCGGATTGGCTTCGCCTTCACGAATAACCGTTTTTAATGTAAAGCGATGCGTTTGGTCGAACTCGTGATAAGCCAAAAAGTTCTCAGGACTATCGGCTCCATTTTTAATCCAAATATTATTCGTTCCTTGAAATTTAAAATATCCTTTGCCGCCATTTACTATTCTTCCCTTAGCACGAAAATCGTCGCCAGTTTTATCAGAGGTAGCAATTTCAATTGTTCCTTCAATTCCATCTAAAGCAACAGCATCACCAAGTTCCTCGCCATCAATAACAACAATATTTTTTCCTTTTTTGAATGAGATCTTGTAGTTCCAAGTACCCACTTCTTCGGGGCTGAAATGTACTTTCCAAATGCTACCTTCTTCGGCAGAAGTTTCGCCGGCATTTCCATCGGCAGCAAAATAACCGGGAACAGTTATCGACTTATTTCCTAAGGTAAAGGTTGCCTCCAGTTTATAATCCAAAAATGGATTTTCTTTTCCCCATTCCGATGTTTCAGGCCCGTTTAATACCAGCGTTACTTTGTGCCACTGTTGTAGTTCACCCTCAACAGTTACATCAGGTTTAGTTGAATCTCCAGAATTGCAGGAAGCAAAAAGTACGACTAGTAAAATGTAGGTTAGGTTTTTCATATACTCTAATAAATTACATTTTTTCAAACCACTTTTTTAGTGGTGCTATTGATTTTATTTTCTATAAGGTAATGACATATATTATCTTGATTATATGGTGTTACGCATCAACTCCCAATTGAAGGAGTTTTTTCTACAATTATTAGTTTATTGGCGTGGTTTGTTCGATAGGTGTTACGTCTATTTTTCTGAATTCAACTTCCGATCCTTCTGCCTGAACAGCAATTTGTCCTTCGGTGGCGGTGCAATTGTACCCATAGTTTACCAAATCGTTATTCACCCACACTTTAATGGTATCGGCAACACACTCTACTACCATCTTGTTCCATTCACCTAATGATTTTTCAGAAGCATCAGTGAGATTTACAATTCTACGCTTTTTACCTTCAGTAATTCCCCACTTGTCTTTCCTACCCCGGCGGTCTTCCATATTTGGCACCGTAATATCTTCAACAATACACCAAAAATCGCCGGCATTTTTATGCATCATTTGCACTTCAAGCGACTTTGGAAACATTTGATACAAAGCGCGGGGTTTCGAGGCGTGCACCAATACTCCGCAATTCCCTGGTTTTCCGGCAAAACGATATTCAACTTCCAAACGGTAATTCTGAAAAACAGAATCGGTAATTAAATGCCCTCCCGGCGTTCCCAAACTCACTAACATTGAATCTCTGACAATAAAAGATTTTATTGTATCCGGATTTAAATCGGCTGCCGGAACATCGGCGTGCCAACCAATTAAATCAGTTCCGTTAAAAAGATTTTGGGTTTCGGGTTGCTTAGGTTTGCAGGCAAAAAGTGTTGCCAATGCGATTAAAGTAAGGATTTTAGTTTTCATTATTTTGTTTTATTTAATCACCTCTCGACCTGCGGCCACTCCCCAAAAAGGGAGACTGCTCGCATTCCAAATTGTGGTTTATTTGATAAATTTATCGGCCCATTTTATGTACTGATCCCAATCGAAATCGGTTACATCGTGTTTTCCTGAACGAATATGATAAGCTACAGTATTTTGGATAGGCTGATTTATTTTAGGCATTTCATTTTGTGTAATTCCTTGTTTTCCGTATAGTTCATACACCGGGCTGGCATATAATACCGATAAAAACTCGCCTTTAGGATCTGCCCACTTATCTTCTTCAGCACTGGCCACATAAACCGGACGCGGAGCAATGAGCGAAATTAGTTGATGTTGATCTACCGGTAATTTATCTTCGGCTTTACTATAGTTTTTAAAATTGCGACAAAACCAATGCGGAAAGCTTCGATTTATACGCCACACTGTTTCGCCAACTCTCCGTTTTGAAAGTGCAGCACCACCGCAACCCGAATTATTCGAAATAACACCGGCGAAACGTTCGTCGCTCGCACCTGCCCAAAGCGAAGTTTTACCTAATCGTGAGTGCCCGAAAACAACCACTTTAGAAGCATCTACATGAATATCTTTTTCGAAATAATCCATTGCTCGGCTATAGCCCCAAGCCCAGGCAGAAATACTTCCCCACTCGTTAGCAGCCGGTTGCTGCTGATCATCCACATAAAAAAAAGGATGAATACCATCTGTTAAATCATTTTTATCCGGATCTATTTCGCCATAATAAATAACCGCCAAACCATACCCGGCATCAATTATTTTTTCAATTGCCCACCGGTTTGTTCGTACACCGCGCGACTGTTCCGTTAACTGATTATTTACAATGCCAATTGAAGGATTATTTCTTGCCCAAGCCTCAGAAATAATCACATCAACATCAGTCGTTATTGTATGATTTCCATAAAAATTATAGCCTAAAAAAAGAGGGGCTTTATCAATATTTTTAGGCAAATACATGAGAATTGTAAAACTCAAACTATGTTCACCTTTTTGAAATGTTATTTAATTTTGTTTGCGTTTTGCTTTTCCATTCATGGTATTGCTACCTTGTTCAACCAACTCAAACGACTCCAGTTCCAATTCTCCCGGAACCTCTCCATATATATTCTGAGTAAAAAAATCGAGCAATTCCGGACGCCGAGTCTTCTCCCATTTCTTTACATTCTTAATTTTCTTTCCGTTAAAAGATTTTAGTGGATTTGGAATTTTGAAATCAGGAACTTTATTTTCGTTGTAGTTAGGATCGTACTGCGCAAAACAACAAGAAAAAACAAATAATGATAAAATGAAGGTAGAAAACAGATTTCTCATCATGCAAATTAGTTGGTTGCTTGTAAATATACTTTAAAAATATTTACACTTACCACATTTAAATAAAATGGCTAATTTTTACGTAGTATTTTTCCTTCCTTCCGGTATTCCTTTTTAATTCCGTCCAAGATATCATCCAACTTAATTTCTGAATTCTGTTTTTTGAGGGTTTGAAGGCCTACATGCTGAATGACATTCACAATGTTTGCCCCACTTATTTCGTAGTTACGGGCTAGTTCCTTCAAATTAATTTTTGCTTCTAATTCAACCGAAGCAGGCAAATAATTTGACCAAAGCTTTAATCGCTGTGCAACTGCAGGTCGCTCAAATTCAACAAATGCATTAAAACGTCGGGCAAAAGCTTCGTCAATATTGGTTTTCATGTTTGATGCAAGAATTACCAAACCAGCATGAGATTCTATTCGTTGTAATAAATAAGATACTTCCTGATTGGCATATTTATCGTGCGCATCACGTACATTTGTACGTTTTCCAAAAAGCGAATCAGCCTCATCAAAGAATAAAATCCAATTCTTATTTTCAGCCTTATCAAATAATTTCGAAAGGTTTTTTTCGGTTTCGCCAATGTACTTCGATACTACCATCGACAAATCGATTCGAAACACATCGCGCTTTGCATATTTTCCAAGTAAACATGCCGTCATAGTTTTCCCAGTTCCCGACGGTCCATGAAACAGGATACGATACCCGGGTTTAATTTTGCCACGTAGTTTCCAGTTCTCTAATAATCGCTCGTTATACTTCAGCCAGGTTTCTACCTCTCGTATTTCGTTTATCGTTTTTTCATGAAGCACCAAGTCACTCCATTCCAATTCCGTTTTTATCAATTGCGCAGGAAAATCGCTACTTAGTTTTGGTTTCGATATTTTGCCTACCGTAAACAAATCGACATACTCTTCATCTAACACCAAGCGCCCACTCATTTTGGGTTCACCAGCAGGAACCTGTTCAATACTTAAAATACTTTTACGTGCAAATAAATGATCTTCTTCAAATAGTTTGGCAACTTCCATTCGCTTCTCTAAATCGTTCCCGGCAAGAATATACAAGACAGTTTCACCAGTTGGTAAAATACCTCGGTGGTTTTTACCTTTTACACCACCAAACTCTGAAAATTCGCCTCCGTTGGGGAGATACTCGGTAATAATACTGTTGAAGAAATTGGGGGAAAGATGAGGAACAAGCGCGATTAGGAGCGTTATAATCTCAAAAAATGAAAGATTATTGGTTTCAATGAATTCTGAAATTTTCAGATTTTCAGCATGTGGCCATTCCAATACCAAATCTACCTTATTCTCTCCTCCTATTTCGTGTTTGAATCGGAGGTCAATTATTTTTTTTAGAAGGATTAAAGTTTCAGACATAAATATGTTGTATCGATATAAATAATATTTTTATAAGTTGTTTAGAATATCTTCCAAGACTTACCCGTAATTTTATTTAGCATCATCCCAAAAGCACCATAGTGTTGTCTCCGCACTTCATTTCCTACCGACATAATATTATCATTATCCTCCGCAACAACCGCTTTTGCACCAATATCTTTCGACATTTTACTATTCGTAGTTATCTCTGTGCCCATTACTTCACCAGAACCCGACTCTCCTGCGGGAGTTACATATTCATCGTCCATCTCAAACACATGACCAAATTCATGAGCAACCGTATTTTGTAGCTCTCCACTCCCTACCACCAATTCTACTCTCCGCAAATATTTTGCAAGCTTATTCGAAGGATCATACTTCTCTGCCAAACCATCGGCCTTATTTGTCATTTCAGTACGTTTTGCAATGTTTGTAGCTCCCTTATCTTTTAAATACTTATAAACTGAATCTAACCTTTTATCTACTAATTTTCGATTATAAGATGTACTTCCTGGTGTAGAGGCATGCCCAATTAATGAAATTTTTGAGTTGTTCTTGTTCCCATCTACATTTTTATAAGCTTTTAGAAAACTATCAATATCCATTTTGTCATCTGAATCCAAAACCCATTCGTTATTTTTGAATAATACATGATTCCTTAGCATAGAACGGTTGAAGTTATTTCGCTCGTTGGGTGTATTTCTCAATGACCTATTTGTCAATGTCATTTCGCCACGTGATGCAACATTTGATGTGGTATAAAGATCTGCATCTGGGTTAATAGCAAGCGATTGTTGTCTTTCTTCTTGTACTTTTTTTATTTTTGCTTTAACAAGATCAGATACTTTTTTCGTTTCTTTTTTCTTGGGGTTTTTAACAAGTGTAACCTGAAGGTGATCCTTATTCTTAAGATTTGCTTCGCCAGCCTGCTGAACATTTAAATTGATATTAACATAAGCCATTATATCTTTCCAACAAGGTTTATCGACATAAAAACCATACTTACCTTTATTCTCCCATATTTTGATGGCTTCCGCAAGTCTCAATTTAAAATTTTGAGTTGCTTCAGTTTTTTGTGCTAAACTCCACGTATAGTAATTATTAACGATATTATTTGTAAAGCTGGCATCATTTATAACATTTAGAATTGAAGCTAAATCATTAAGATCCGAATCTTTAGCAACAGTCACATTTGCCCCGGATACATCTAATCCATCCGTAAAATGGGTTTTTCCCCTTACCGTAATATCTAATGTTTCTGCGGTGGGAAAATAAGTTGCATCAAAACTCCCATACCCTTTAGGTGAAGTTTGCGGTCCATATTTCCCATGATTGATAAATTTATTCTTCTCACGCTCTACTATCTCATCACACATATTAGACTCTTCAATAGCTTTTTCCTTTGAAGGAGAAGTTGATGCTGTTATTTCACGCTGAACCGTTGTTTGCGATTGGCTTGCTCCCTGCTGAACCGTATGTGTTAACTCATGTGCCAAAAGTCTTTTTCCACTTTGCGAATTGGGGACATATTTCCCTTCATTAAAATAAACATCGTTACCCGAAGTAAAAGCCTGTGCACCAAGGTCTTTATTCATTTGTACTGCAGTACTATTAGTATGAACTTTCACTGCACTAAAATCGGCACCAAAACCTTGTTCCATTTCAGCCCGAATATCAGAGTTCATTAGGCTCCCAGTTCCTCTGCTACTTTTTAAAAGATGTTCAGTAGAATTATTTTTTGCAAAATTAGTTTGGCCTGTTTTGGCTTGTATAGGTTCCTCTTCTTCTTCAACTTGCGTCTGCAACATTTCCTCCTCCTCTTCAACTTGCATTTGCATCATTTCTTCTTCCTCCTCTTGAAGTTGAACTTCCAATTTTGGCTGCGCTTCCTCCTCCTCTTCTTCCTGTTTTTGAACCTCCAATTTTGTTTGTGCCTCTTCCTCTTCAGCACACTGAATTAATTTTGCTTGGGCTTCCTCTGCCCGTTGTAGCAAGGGTGTAATAGTTTCAGCAATTTTCTTATTCTGAACTATAGGTGCTGCAGAAAAAAAAGGTTTCGCCACATCAGTTTGAGCCATTACCTGATCGGCAACACGATCGGCTTCTTGTTCGTATTTATCACCAGGTTGGCCCACATTCAATTTCGGCTGCACAAAAAAACCACCTGAGCTTTTTGTTGCAAAAAAGGAGTTATTACTTTTTACCGAATTACTGGTTCTATTCTCTTTTGTTTTCATTAGCTACCATTCTACAAACAACAAATCATCTTTCCATGGTAATTTTACAATGGAGATATTCCATGGTAATTTATCCAATAATATATCCTGAGCTTTGCGCTCAACAATTAGTCTGGTGCCTTTTTCAATTTGAACGAGCTTACCATCGCGTTGTACAAACATTTGCCTAAGCCCTTCGGGAGAAGTATTTTTTAAGGCCGGCCAATTTCCCACAACAGCTTTTAACATATTATCTGCTTCCTCTTTTATTTTAACAGTTAAAAGTGTTCTAACTGGTATAGGAATTTGCAAAGGAAGGCCACACAAAAACTTCTCAAGTATCAGCTCAGCTTCAAAAAATTCTTCGTTGCCAGTTGCACAATAATGAAGCGTTTGAACAGCTTTTAATCGCTCGTCCTCCTTAATCTTTCCATTCTCCGAAATCCAATTAAAACGTTTAAACAAAGTTTTAAAAAAAGGATGAAAAAGAACCAAACCCGCATTTCGAACAATAATTTGATTTGTTTCGGTTACGAAAAACGTTGGTTCTTTTTCTTGTTCGGAGTTAGCGAACTCTTTTGAAATAATGGTTGATTTATTTTCAATAAGCTCTTTTCTATTTTGATTCGTTAAAGTAAACAATTTCACATAAGTTCCTGGCTCAAAATAAGTATTAAATTCAGTTTCCTTTTTGGCCAAAAACTGGTGCACTTGTTCATTCGTAACTTGCAAGGTTGGTGCTTCAAACTTTAAATGTATCAGCCGTTCAAACAAGCTAAGTTTTTTGACTAATTGTATTGATTCACTTTCCGATTGTTCGATTGAATATTTCAACACATATTTTAAAAGTAGATTTCGTTCTTCTGTTTCAAGCTTATTAAGGTAGGCCAATAAACCCGAATAAGTTCTCACCTCTATCTTATAAAACACTTGTATTAGTTCTAAAATTGTTTCGTTTGAAAACTGAAGAATCATACGTTCAGTAATCAAGCTATTTTTTAAAAGAAGTCTTTTTAGTGCACTTACAAAATATTGGTTTTCAAGATGGATTTGCCAATTAGCAGGTTCAACTACCAGCTGTACATACTCCTGTTTCCCATACCAAGATAAATATCCATTCTCAAGAAAAAACAAGAATGTTTCACGGTAATTATTTTCTGTTTTAATGGTCTGACTTACTGCTAAATCCAGTGCCGATTTATCATCTTTAAAATAGTGTTCACCTTGTAAATCAGAACTAATTTTAGGCTCAAGTTTCGTAAGTTTTTTTTCTACACTTTTTACAAACTCAAACTTTATAGCCTCTCTATTTGTCCAGTCCGAAATACTAAAATCTACATCCAATTTATCCAAACGAATTATCTGCCCAGCTACATCATATTTATCAAGAAGTTCTTCTAAAACCGGGAATAATTCTTCCTGAAAAAACAAACTTGCATTGTTCTTTATTTGCGTGGCTTTCTCTTCACTCTTTGTTTCTATCTCAAGAGAAACCTTGTGGATTATATGATTCCCTGCATTTTTCAATTTAACTCAATTCCTTTCTTACTGATTCAATATGGGCTGGTAATAATATTAGCTTCTCTACTCTCTTTGCATAGACCTCCAGAAACTTTTTCATTTCGTCATGAATTTCAATTTGCTCCTTTTTCAAGCGAGAAAGATTGCTGCTAATTATCTCGAAGAACTTATTAATAATATCATTAAATTCTTTTAGTCGTTCATTACTCTGGCAAGCCAAAACATTGTAGAAAAGACGCAACTGAAGCTCAAACAATAAGATCAATTGTTGCTGAATCTCTTTGTTTCCGTTAAACTCCATAATCATATCTGCGGTTTGCTGCATCAGGCTTAAAAACAGTTTTTCCAATGCATCATTGGCATTTCCATTAATGAAATCATCGATACTTTTAATTGCCGTAGCGTATAACTTTTGTGTTCTATTTAACAAATCAATTACAATACTAGAATCTACAGGTTTAATTTCGAGTAATGTTTTGTTATCGATTACAATTCCGGCTTTTGTTTCCTCGGGGCAATTACTTACCAGAGGCTTTTCAATAAATTTAGTTGAGAATGTTTGCGATGTAGAACTGGAAGGACAAACATCGGCACCAGTGGTCACCAGTACTATTTTCCAATCGGAAGGACTATTGGGAGTCAAGTCAATTACGATAGGCTGAAGCGAATCGGTT
>JAUVDE010000307.1 GCA_030595485.1 Draconibacterium sp. | reverse complement strand
TCAATCAAACCATCATCTTTAAAATCTTTCATAACGCGCACTACACTTTCTGTTGACATTCCAGTAAGTTCGGCTAAATCGGAACGAGTTATGGGTAAATTGAACGCGTCTTCTTTAAAAATACGCTGCGCAAGACAAAGTAATATATCGGCTAAACGACCATGCATTTGTTTGTTTGTCAGACAATAAAAACGGCCGAAAGTTTGTACAGTATTTTCGTTTAAAGTGTTAATTATACGGTAAGCAAATTTTGAGTTTTCACGAATCATTTGCTTAAATAACTCAATATCTATCAACTCAACTTCCGAGTCGATATAAGTCGATGCCGAATATAGAAAGGTATTGTTATCATCGTAAATACTTGGCAAACCAATTAAACTATCGGGAGGTGCAATTTTAAGAATCAAATTTTTTGGCTTTCCTTCTAAATACACCTTAACCAAACCCGTCTTTAAAAAAATTATATGTGAAGCAAAGGAACCTTGTTTGCAAATATTTTCTCCTTTTTTATAGTTGAGCGTAACCTTGTTTTTATCCATTAAATCCTTCTGTGCAGCAGTTAACTCACCAAAGCAAGAAATGTTATTGTTCTGTACAGTACAAGTATTCGAATAGATATTTTTCATGGCTTCAAATGTAACTAGAAAATTTTATAAGACTATGACAAAGTCATATTTTCTATTGATGTAGATCAACTTTTCTCCGACAAATATCAACTAAAAGTAAATTTTACTGGTATGCAATTTTTCGAGAAAAGTTGTTTATACCTATACTTTTGTAGGGTGTAATAAGACTATACTTAAATTATGAACAAACCAATTTTATTAATCGTATTTTCACTTTTATTCTCGGCTGTTTCTTTTGCGCAAGATGTTGAAAAAGAACAGCTTCCCGAGGAAACCCGGATAGAAGTTAAAAACTACATCTGGAAAAGTGAACGGCCAACATCTTCGCAGGCCGACCACAGTACATTTGAAATACTTCAACAGGATTTTGCGACCGGTCCTGATGTTACCGAAGCATGTATTACCTGCCATACCAAACGCGACGAGGAAGTAATGGCAACCAGCCACTGGAACTGGGAACGCACCGAAATGCTAGATGGAAAAGGAGAAGTACCGGTAGGAAAGAAAAATATTCTGAATAACTTTTGTATTGGAGTGGCAGCAAGTGAAGCTACTTGTACACGCTGCCACATTGGTTATGGCTGGAAAGATAAAAGTTTTGACTTTACCGAGGGTAAAAATATCGACTGTTTAGTTTGCCACGATAACTCGGGCACTTACAAAAAAGGAAAAGGGATGGCCGGTCATGCCGACCCATCAGTTAACCTTTCGTATGTAGCACAAAATGTTGGACAGCCCAAACGCGAAAACTGTGGAGTTTGTCACTTTTGGGGCGGCGGCGGCAATAACGTAAAACATGGCGATTTGGAAATGGCTTTACTCGAAGGCACAAAAAAACTAGATGTGCACATGGGAATTGATGGCGAAGACATGAGCTGTGTTGATTGCCATAAAACCGAAAATCACCAAATGGCCGGTAAACTTTATGCATTATCGTCGGAAAATAAAGACCGTGCGACTTGTGAGCAGTGCCACACTGCTGAGCCACATGCCGATAAAATGATAAATTCGCACAATACACGCATTGCTTGTCAAACTTGTCATATTCCGATTTATGCAAAAGCAAACAGCACCAAAATGATTTGGGACTGGTCGACTGCCGGACGTTTAGACGAAGAAGGAAAAGCAATGCACGAAAGCGATGCTGACGGCAACCATAATTACCTTTCGATAAAAGGTACCTTTGTGTACGACGACCATGTAAAACCTGAATATTATTGGTTTAATGGTTTGGCAAATCACCAACTTATTACCGATAAAATTGATACCATTCCTGTTCAAATGAACTCGCTTGATGGTTCGTATGCCGATAAAGGAGCCCGACAAAAAACCGACACACCTTCGAAAATATGGCCGGTAAAAGTGCATCGTGGAAAACAAATTTACGATACGGAATACAAGACTTTAATTCAGCCAAAATTATGGTCTCCCGAAAAAGGTGACAGTGCCTACTGGGTTGACTTTAATTGGAATGAATCGGCAAAAGCGGGTATGGACTATTTAGGATTACCGTATAGCGGAAATTACGACTTTGTAGAAACTGAAATGTATTGGCCACTTAATCATATGGTTGCACCTAAAGAACAATCGTTAAGTTGTAAAGACTGCCACACCCGAAACAACGGACGCCTGGCAAGCTTAAACGATTTTTACCTTCCGGGACGAGATAAAAGCAACATCCTGGATGGAATTGGAATTGCATTGGTAATACTTGCCAGCCTGGGAGTTTTAATTCATGGAATAATTCGGATTCTCGCAACAAAAAGAAGTAAAGCTTAAAAAACTACAATTATGAAGAAAGTATATATTTATACATTGTTTAACCGGTTTTGGCACTGGACACAAGCCTTGCTAATTTTTATTCTTATTGTTACCGGGTTCGAAGTGCATAGCACCTACAATTTAATAGGTTACGAGGCAGCTGTTAATCTACACAACATTAGCGCCTGGGCATTTTTGGTACTTATTGTTTTTGCTATTTTTTGGCATTTAACCACTGGCGAATGGCGACAGTATATTCAAACTACAAAATTGGTGAAAGAACAAGTAGGCTACTATTTAACAGGTATTTTTAAAGGTGCTCCGCACCCTACAAGCAAACTGGTTTATAATAAATTCAATCCACTTCAACGAATTATTTATTTAGGGTTGAAAATTCTGGTCATTCCTGTTCAAGTAATATCGGGTTTTTTATACCTCTATTTTAATTACCCGCTTGGAGGTGTTGAACTTGATAGTTTGCAATGGGTAGCCTACATTCATACCATTGGAGCATTTAGTTTAATGGCATTTATTATTGCACACATGTATTTAACAACCACCGGGCACAAACCAACTTCAGCCATAAAAGCAATGGTTACCGGTTGGGAAGAAATGGACGATGAAGAAATTCACGAACGTATGGTGAACGACATTGAAGAGGCCTTATTAAAGACCAAAAAACAATTTAAAGGTGGCAACGAAAAAAGTCAGGATTTAGATGAAGCTTTATTGACTGCACAAAGTAACATAGGCTCTAAAATTAATATGAAAGATAACCGTTTTCGCGATGCAATTGCTTCAAGCGGTGTTGGTTATTTTTGCATTTCGAAAGAAGGAATTTTTCGCGATGTAAATACGGCCTGGATTAATTTATACAAATACGATACGAAAGAAGAAATTTTAGGAAATCACTATAAATTAAGTCGTACCGAGGAAGACTTTTTTGAACTTGAAAAATCGGTAAATCGGGTTTTAAATGGCGAAACACTAAACCACGGCGAAGTAAAACGTATTTGTAAAGACGGCACTTCTGGTTATCACACATTAACCATTTCTCCAGTTATAGTCGACCACGAAATTACTGGTTTCGAAGGTTTTATTATCGACACCACCGACAGACGATTAGCTGAAAAAGAATTATTGAAAAAGAAAATTAGAATTGACGAAGAATTAAATTCAAAAAAATAATCATAATGAAAAAAATATTAATCTTGATAATAGCTGTTGGCTTTTTTGCGAGCTGCCAAAAAACTGAAACTTACACTTCAACAGACGAAATGGTTGCTGCTGCCAAAAGCAATTTAACAACAGTAACTGTTGAAGAGATTAAAGCTAGACTTGACACTTTTGCCGTTTTTAATTTAATTGATGTGCGTGAAACCAGCGAGCACAACCACGGCTATATTCCGGGTGCGGTGAATATTTCGCGCGGAACACTAGAGTTTAAAATTGGTGACGAAGAATTTTGGGTAAGCACCGGTTTTTATTATCCTGAAAAAACAGAAGAATTTGTTCTTTACTGTAAAAAAGGAAACCGCAGTATTTTAGCTGCCGAGTCGTTAAAAAAATTGGGATACGAGAATGTTTCAATCATTGAAGGTGGTTTTAAAAAATGGGAACTTACTTATCCCGAATTACAGGAGAAAAATTTGGAATTAGAATCGCATGGTGCTGCCGAAGAAGTAGGTGGCTGTTAAACAGGTTAAGGGGAGAAAGAAAAGGCTGCTTTCGCTTTAGAAAAGCAGCTTTTTTTTTCCCATTTTTTAATAATCAGTTCATTTCTAATTACAAATTCATACTTATTTCATCCCTATATATCATTCTGAAATTCGGCTAAACAGCCCGCCAATTGCGAAATTAAAACAAATTCTCATTTTAGTGTTCACACCTTTCTGCTTTCATTTCCAAACAATAAATACGCATCAAGAATAACATTGATGTATATCAAAAATGCACATGAGTAAGTTGCGTTTTTTCCTTGAGTTGGTAATGGAGAAAATTTTCTTTAATGCGACTTTACTCCGCTATTTTTACCCCCAACAATTAGCATGTACACAGTTGTGCAGCTCGCTGGTTAAAAGCGATGAACTAATCGAAATCAATAAAATTAATTACTATGAAAAAGTTTCTTTTTTACACTTTACTACTAGCATTTGTAGCTTCGTTTTCATTTACCGGATGTAAATA
>JAUVDE010000239.1 GCA_030595485.1 Draconibacterium sp. | reverse complement strand
TACTCAGATCCGGAAACAGACGAATACAAAGCTATGGTTGATAGAATCTGCAAAAATCTGGGATTGACAACGCTGAAATTTCAGAAGCTGAGTGATTTGGTTGAAGCAATTGGATTACCTAAAGAGAGGCTTTGCACCCATTGCTGGGATGGGTCGAGTTACTTTTAGAAAGTTTGAAGAAAGTGGCTGTCACAGTTTTCATCGGGTGACTTTAAGCTCACCCGGTGAATTCAATATAACCGAAAAGGATTTTAAAAAGTCATCATGCAAACTTTAGTCGGGAGATGACTTTCATTATTTCAAAAAATCAAAATAATTATCTCGGTTCACCAAATTAACTTCGGCATCGGGATAAGACTTAGTAAAAGTTTTTGGAATTTTGAGCTTTGAGTTTTGCCCCCATTTAAATTCGTAGGCATGGAGTTTCCCGTCGTACTCCTCAATGTAATCGATTTCCTGCTGACGGTTTGTCCGCCAAAAATACGTGCTTCGGTACAAACCTTCGTATTCAATCTTTTTTCGTCTTTCAGAAATCAGATAATTCTCCCAAAGTCCGCCGGTATCATTACGCAAATCGAGAGGAGAAAATTGGTTTATCAAAGCATTCCTGATTCCTACATCGACAAAATAAATTTTCTTTGAGAATTTTAGCTCATTTCTCAAGTTTCTGGAAAAAGAGCCAAGCCTGAAGATAATAAATGCTTCTTCTAACAGGTTAATGTAACGCTCAATAGTTTCTTTGTCGATTTTCGCTAATTGTGATAATTCACGGTAAGAAACCTGGCTACCTATCTGAAACGCAAGTGCTTTCAACAAAGCTTCAATTGCATCTGGCTTCCGTACGTCTTTCAATGAAAATACATCTTTGTACAGGTAATCCGACATTAACTCCAAAAGAACCCCTCTTTCGTTTCCGGGATTGTTCAAAACTTCGGGGTAAGAGCCATAAAGCAATCGGCTTTCTACAGTTCGAAGTGTTTCCAAATAGTTGGTGTGTTGTAAAATTTCAGAAAACGAAATTGGATAAAGTTTATACGACCATTTTCTGCCCGTCATCGACTCTTTTAATTTGTCAGTAAGTTCAAATGAGCTTGAACCAGTAACAACCATTTGAATACCTTCGCAATTATCGTGAATGATTTTTAATGATAATCCTGAATTTTCTATGCGCTGAGCTTCGTCGATAAAAACCACGGAGCCTTTAGGAAATATTTCTTTTGCTCGCAAACCATTTATCTGACTTAACAATAACCGGTCTTCAGGATTATCGCCGTTCATCCAAATTATTTCTTTCTTCAACGACTCAGCAATTTGCCTTAAAAGCGTTGTTTTCCCAACTTGCCTAGCACCCAATAAAAGGATAGTTTTTCCTAAAAAAAACTTTGCTGAGAGAATATCTTCGATGTGCCTTTTTATCATTATTGTCGTTCGTATTCGACAAATATACGGTTTTTTGTCGTTTATAAACGACATTATCACAATTTAATCATAAATAAAACTAAACCAATAAAAACAAAAGTGTAGTGAAAAATTGCTACTTTCGCCCTCCAAATAAAAAATTTATGCTTGAAATTTGTGCCATCGCCTCGGGAAGTAACGGAAACTGCTATTACATTGGAAATAATGAAGATGCGATTCTTGTTGATGCAGGAATTTCGGGTAAACAAATTATTAACCGCATGACGGAAATGGATTTAGATCCACTGAAAATAAAGGCTGTTTTTATTACGCACGAACATGGCGACCACATGCGCGGAGCACGCGGGGTAAATAAAAAACTACATGTTCCGATTTATTTAACTGCAAAAACATACAACGGTGCGTATAAAAACATGCGCCCTGATTCTCCTAGGTTTTTCACTCCCAACGAAATAATAGAAGTTGGGGATTTCACCATCCATCCGGTTTTGAAAAAACACGATGCTTCCGAACCCTGTTCTTTTCGAGTACAATACAAAAACAAAAACGTAGGCGTATTTACCGATATTGGCGAAGCTTGCGATAATGTAAAAAATCACATTGAAAAATGCGATGGACTTTTCCTGGAATCGAACTACGATGAAAAAATGCTTTGGGAAGGTCGCTATCCACATTTCCTAAAAGAACGTGTTGCTTCCGAACTTGGCCACTTATCGAACGACCAGACTTTTGACTTACTGGAGAAACACACCAACGGAAATTTACAATGTGTTTTTCTAAGCCATATTTCGAAAGACAATAACATGCACGAAAAAGCGATGAAAAGAATGGAGTCGTTAAACGAAAGGTTTGAGGTAAAATTGACTTCGAGGTTTGAAGCCACTGAAGTGTACAAACTGCAGTAAATCCCAAAATCTAATATTCAAATCACAAATAAGCTTCAAAACCCAAATTTGAAAATCGAATTATTGAGTTTTGAAGCTTATTTAATATTTGCTCTTTGTTATCTGGAATTTGAGTTCCTTTAACTGTTCAGCAAATTATCGCTCAAGGACTGTAGCGTTTCCTTTTTATTAATTGTTGGAACAAGAACAGAAATATTGTATTTACTACCACCGTACGAAATCATACGAATTGGAATGCCATCAAGTGCTTTAAATACCTTTGGTGCAAAACCATTTTCCTCTTCAATAATATCGCCAACAATACATACAATCGACATATCGTCATCAATTTCAACCGTACCGAATTTATCTAATTCTTCTTTAATCGCGGCTAAATTTTGAGTATTATCAATGGTAATTGAAACCGCCACCTCCGAAGTAGAAATCATATCGATTGGCGTTTTGAATTTCTCGAAAATCTCGAAAATATTTTTAAGGAAACCGTAAGCCATTAACATTCGCGCCGAACGGATTTTTACTGCTGTTATTCCGTCTTTTGCAGCAACAGCTTTAATTCCCATTCCATCCGATTCGGCCGTAATTAATGTTCCACTATCCGATGGATTCATTGTATTTTTTAAACGAACCGGAATATTTCCAACTCGTGCAGGAAGTACAGTTTGCGGATGCAAAATTTTTGCACCAAAATAGGCTAACTCAGCTGCCTCGTTGAACGAAAGCTGCTCAATCTTTTTGGTACCTTCCACAAATCGTGGGTCGTTATTATGGAAACCATCAATATCCGTCCAAATTTGAATTTCATCCGCTTCGATAGCAGCACCAATTAAGGAAGCAGTATAGTCGCTACCACCCCGCTGAAGATTATTAATATCGCCATCGGCATCTTTACAAATAAATCCTTGTGTGATATAATAATCGGCATCGCCAACTTTCTCTAACACCGGCTTAATATTATCACGAATAAAGGGCAAGTCTGCTGCTTTATCCTCATCAATTTTCATAAAATCGAGGGCTGGCAAAAGTTTGGTATTGTAGCCATTTTCATTCATTAAAAAGGTAACCAAATTGGTTGAAATAATTTCGCCCTGTGCCAAAATAGTATTCTCCCCAACCAAGCCAAATTTTCCGGAAGTAAAAGATTTTATCGTTTTAAAAGATTTGGCAACTACCTTTAATCCAGCCTTTTTATTTTCCTCAGAGGTGAAAAGATCTACAACAACCTGTTTATATTTATCTTCAAGTTTGCCAATAAAAATACGCGCGGTGTCTTTGTTCTTCTTATGTAAGTAATTAGAAATTTCTACCAACGAATTTGTAGTTCCCGACATTGCAGAAAGTACGATAATTTTTTGTTCTCCATCAGTTACCTGTTCCATAACTGCCCGCATATTTTCTGGCGAGCCAACCGATGTTCCTCCGAATTTTAAAACCTTCATTTTTATAATCTATTAATTTGCAGGCGACAAAGATGAAAATTTTTTATGTGAAAATAAAAATCACTTCATCAAAAAGCATATATATTCATTCAGATTGTATATTTATTAATATTTGTCGCATGACAACTATCATAAGCCACCAAAGTAAACCCCAATTCTCTTCTCTTACATTTGCTCACCAAAATCAAAATAACTATGAAACGACTTATTCTTGTATTTACAATTATCTGTTTAACCCAAATAAATCTTATCGCACAAAATGAGTCAGCCTATTTTTTGGTTGGGAACACTTCCGACAATATGGAAGATATTATTCAATCGAGTAAAGAAGCACTAACATCTTCAGGATTTAAGATACTTGGCGATTACAAGCCTGCTAACTCAAGCGATTTAGCAGTAGTTTGCTACACCAGCTCCGAACTGGAAAAAATTGCCCTAAGCTTTGAGGACCGCGGAGCACTGGCAGCAGCGCTTAAAGTGGGTTTTAAAAAAGAGGGAGACGTGATAAAAGTTAGCATGCTAAACCCAATGTATTTGTTCTACGCATATTTTATTGATGGAGTTGATAAGCAAGAAGAAGCATTGGCTAAAATTTCTGAAGAGGCTAAAAATGCCATGAAAAAAATTGGTTCAGATTTTACTCCATTTGGAGGAACACTGGAAAAGAAAAAACTTCAGAAATACCATTACAAGGTAATGATGCCTTATTTTGATGATGCCGATAAATTGAATGAGTTTTCATCGTTTGAAGAAGGATTAAAAACGATACAAGCCAACCTTGAAAGTGGAATAGGTGAAACTGAAAAAGTTTATGAATTAATATATACCGATAAAGAAGTTGCCGTTTTTGGAGTTGCATTAAAAAGTGCTGAAACTGGTGAGTCTAAATTTCTTCCAATTGTTGGCGACAGCCAAGTTGCGGCAATGCCATACGAAATAATACTTCAGGGAAACACAGCTACAATTCTACCGGGGAAATATCGAATAGCGCTACATTGGCCCGAACTTACCATGGGTACTTTTATGAAAATAATGAGTACACCGGGCGACATAAAAGACACAATGCAGGAACTTACAAAATAAAAATGGGAAACTAGGCTGTCTGAAACGACAGTCTTCCTTTTTATAACTTCTCTAAAAAGAAATCCACCAAATCTTTCCCTGACTCATCGACAATCCCAATTCCAGGAGCATAAACAATTGCTTCTGCCCCAACTTCCTCTGCTTTTTCCTTTAAGACTCTCGCATGTGCCGGATGATGTTGCAACTCATCTTCGTCAATTGGGATACCTCCTTCCCCGCGATTAAATACAAAGAATGGCGCTGCATCTTTAGTCATTTTTCCCAAAAAATCAAGCTCTTCCCGAATCTCCGTTTGTTCGAAGAGATTAATTCCTTCAGCTGATTTAATTCCAAATGCGCGGGCAACCATCTGTTTTTCTTCCTTCGATTCATTTAATGGAAAACCAAGAATATCAGTCCATTGTAAAATGTCGTAAGTCGATTGCGTGGCAAAAGCTCCGGCGCAAACTATTTTTGTTGATTCACGCAAAATAGGATCAACGTTATCAAGGTCAGCCATTTCATCCGAAAAATTTAGCCAAAGGGAAGTTCCCGCACCGGCAGAACCACCCGAACAAGCAACTCGACTTTTATCGATATTATATTTTTCAGCATAATAACGAATGTACTGCAAGCACCGTTTTGAGTCCATCATACTCCCCAAAATTCCGTACGGCGCCTGATTCATAAAACGGTAGTTAATGCTTGCAACTGAAACGCCTGCATCTAAAAATCGAACCCAATCTTCCGACTCGTAATACCTCGATTTATCGCCACCAATAAAACCACCACCATGAATGTATATTACCAAAGGAGTTGGTTTTTCCGAATCAGCTAACCAAATATCAAACACATTGCGTTCGTGATCGCCATATTTTTCATCGGCAAAAGTTGCAGGAATTCCGTTAAGGGTTACAGCTTCTAATTTCTGTTCATCTAAA
>JAUVDE010000003.1 GCA_030595485.1 Draconibacterium sp. | reverse complement strand
CGCATTAAACGAACATCTTCCTCTGAGTATTCATCCTCTCCTAATTCATCTAGTGCTTCCTGCACGGAGTCTGAATTAGCCTCACGGAAATAGTCAAAAATCTCTTCCTGATGGTCTTCATCTAAAATATCGTCGATATAGTAACTAATATTTAACTTGGTTCCGGAATTTACAATTGCCTCCACTTCGGTTATTACATCTTTCACCTCGACTCCTTTTGAGTCTGCGATGTCTTCAAACGATAATTTACGGTCGATACTTTGAATAATAAACACCTTCATTTTTGATTTATTCGCCACACTGCGAACAACCAAATCTTCGGGTCTTTCAATTTCATTATCCTCAACATAAGCTTTTATAAGAGTCACAATTTCTCGTCCGTATCTTTTCGCTTTACCCAAGCCAACTCCCTGAATATGTTGCAATTCGTCAATACTTATTGGGTATTGTATCGACATGTCGGCCAGCGATGGTTCCTGAAAAATTACAAATGGAGGAAGATTATGACGTTTAGCCAACTTTTTGGTTAAATCTTTCAGGATTGAAAAAAGTTGTGGATCGCCACTGGCACCTCCCGAAGGAGCGCCACCACTTGGCCCACCATCTCCTTCCTCTTCGTATTCATGATTCTTAACCAACAAAAAACTGTATGGTTTCGCCAAAAATTCGTGTCCCTTTGGGTTAACTTTCAGCAAGCCATAGTTTTCAATATCTTTATTGATAATGCCAGCTACCATCGACTGCCGGAATACCGCATTCCAAAAACGTTCGTCATGGTCTTTCCCGGTTCCAAAAGCCTTTATAGTATCGTGTTTAAACGATTTTATAGCAGCCGTTTTATTTCCGATTAAAATATTGGCTATGTGGTCAGCTTTGTATTTTTCGTTTACTTCCAGAATAGCTTTTAAAGCCGTTACTATTTCATCTTTTGCTTCTAACTGCTCTTTGGGATTCAAACAATTATCGCAGTTTCCACAATTTTCAGGAATATATTTCTCTCCAAAATAATGAAGCAAAACAATTCTTCTACAAATGGCAGTCTCGGCGTACGAGACGGTATCTAACAACAGTTGCTTTCCTATTTCCTGCTCTGCAACCGGTTTGCCATGCATAAACTTCTCCAGCTTCTGAATATCCTTATAACTATAAAAAGTAACACATTTACCTTCGCCACCATCGCGCCCCGCACGACCTGTCTCCTGATAATATCCCTCCAAACTTTTGGGAATATCGTAGTGAATAACAAAACGGACATCCGGTTTATCAATTCCCATTCCGAAAGCAATGGTCGCAACAATTACATCCACTTCTTCCATTAGAAATTTATCCTGATTCCCGGAGCGTGTTGCCGCATCCATACCAGCATGATAAGCCAAAGCTTTAACACCATTCACCTGCAAAACCGCAGCAAGTTCTTCCACTTTTTTTCGGCTCAAACAATAGATTATCCCCGATTTCCCTTCGTTCTGTTTTATAAATTTGATAATCTGGGTTTCGGTTTTCACCTTTGGACGAACCTCGTAATATAGATTTTCGCGATTAAATGATGCATTAAATATTTGTGCACCTAAAATTCCAAGATTCTTTTGAATATCGTGCTGAACTTTAGCGGTTGCCGTTGCCGTTAGTGCCACAATTGGCGACTTTCCTATTTCTTCAACTATCGGTTTTATACGGCGGTACTCTGGCCTGAAATCGTGACCCCATTCCGAAATACAATGCGCTTCGTCGACGGCATAAAATGAAATCTTAATTTTTTTCAGAAATTCAATGTTTTCTTGTTTCGTTAACGATTCGGGAGCCACATAAAGTAATTTTGTTTTGCCCGCTAAAACATCTTCTTTCACTTGTGTTATCGCAGCTTTCGAAAGCGACGAGTTTAAGAAATGTGCCACATTATCATCAGAATGCGTTCCACGAATAGCATCAACCTGATTTTTCATTAAAGCAATTAACGGCGAAATCACAATTGCCGTTCCTTCTAAAATTAAAGCCGGCAACTGATAAATTAATGACTTACCACCACCAGTTGGCATTAAAACGAAAGTATTGTTACCATCTAAAACATTCCTAATTGCCTCTTCCTGTCGTCCCTTAAAACGGTCGAACCCAAAATATTGCTGCAACTTATCTGCCAGCTTTATATTTTTCTCCATAATCTATCTCACTATTAAATCGAAGTCGATTTATTACCTAAATTCTAAATTATTAAAAGTAAACAAAATGACAATGGTTTTTAATTATTTTTATGAATTAAAATTTCGTGTACATTTGTGAAGTTTTTTTGAAAATATTAAAAATAAATGAGCGAAGAAAATACAAGGGAAGAACAAACGACCAAAAAGAAGGGTAACCCAAAGCCTGAAACAGAAATGTCCTTTCTAGATCATTTGGAAGAATTACGTTGGCACATTGTGCGATCGGCTGCGGCAATTATGGTTTTTGCCATTGTCGCATTTATTATGAAGGGATTTATATTTGATGTGGTAATTCTGGCTCCGCGAACTCCAGAGTTTTGGACCAACCAAATGTTTGCAAAACTTAGCGAGTTGGTGGGCACCGAGGCTTTGAAAATCAACCAAGTTCCATTAAAAATGCAAAGCATTAAAATTGCCGGGCAGTTCTCTGCTCACATTATGATTTCGATAATTGCAGGCTTTATTGTTTCGTCGCCTGTTGTTTTTTACGAATTCTGGCGTTTCATCAAGCCGGCTTTGTATGACAAGGAAAAAAGACATGCGAGTGGAGCTGTATTTTTTACAACTATATTATTTTTAATGGGTGTACTTTTTGGGTATTTCCTTATTGTACCTCTTTCCGTTCATTTTCTTGGAACTTATCAAGTAAGTAGCGAGGTTGAGAATGCCATTAATTTAAGATCGTATGTTGGCTCGGTTACTTCCATATCGTTGGCAGCTGGTGTTGTTTTTCTACTTCCTATATTTTCGTACTTTTTAAGCAAGGTTGGACTTCTTACACCACAATTCATGAAGACTTACCGCAAGCATGCATACGTTATTATGCTATTGCTTTCTGCCATAATTACCCCTCCGGATATTTTCAGCCAAGTTTTGGTATGTTTTCCACTGGTATTTTTATACGAAATTGGCATTATGATTTCGCGCCACGTGGTTAAAAAACGTGAAAAAGAAATGGAAGCGCTATAATTCATCTGAAAAATGTCGTTATTTGAAGTGATATGAAGCTTAGAGCAGAAAATATTGTAAAAAAATATCGCAAACGTACTGTTGTAAAAGGCGTTAGTTTTGAAGTTAATCAAGGTGAAATAGTAGGACTGCTTGGTCCAAACGGAGCAGGAAAAACCACATCGTTTTATATGATTGTGGGATTAATACAACCCTTCTCAGGCCAAATTTATCTCGAAGATGAAAATATTACCAAACTGCCGGTTTACAAACGTGCGAAAAAAGGTATTGGCTACCTGGCGCAGGAAGCTTCAGTTTTCAGAACACTTAGTATTGAAGATAATATAAGAGCCGTTTTGGAAATGACCGATTACACAAAAGAATACCAGCGCGAGAAACTTGAAACGCTAATTGAGGAATTCGGCCTTGGACATATCCGCAAAAGTAAAGGCATTCAACTTTCGGGAGGTGAACGACGACGAACTGAAATCGCACGTGCTTTGGCTATCGACCCAAAATTTATTCTACTAGATGAGCCTTTTGCAGGTGTTGACCCTATTGCTGTGGAAGACATTCAGCAAATAGTTATGAAGCTAAAAGAAAAAAATATTGGCGTTTTAATTACCGACCACAATGTACACGAGACCTTGAGAATTACCGATCGCTCGTACTTACTTTTTGAAGGAAACATATTAAAAGCAGGTACTGCCGACGAACTTGCAGCCGACGAAGACGTACGTCGTGTTTACCTGGGACAAAACTTCGAATTGCGGTAAAAGATATTTTCCTGCATTTTTTCTATTTTTTTATTTGCAGTTTCAAAAAACTTGTCTTTCTTTGCAGCGCTAAAATAAAAAGCGGCTTTTGAAAAGACAGGAGTTAAAATTTTAGCAGAAATATTTCCTTAAAATTTGGTGGATAACAAAAATGATGTATTTTTGCAGTCCCAAAATTATGGGAACAAATAGGAAGGCCCGTTCGTCTAGGGGTTAGGACGCCAGGTTTTCATCCTGGTAGCAGGGGTTCGAATCCCCTACGGGCTACTATTTTTTTACGAAAAAAGAAAAGAAACAAGAAAATGGCACATCATAAGTCAGCATTAAAAAGAATTCGTCAAGACGAAAAGAAAAAAGTACTTAACAAGTACCACGCAAAAACTACTCGTAACGCAATTAAAACATTGCGTAGCACTTCTGATAAAGCAGAAGCAGAGAAGTTGTTCCCTGGAGTTGTTGCTATGATTGATAAACTTGCAAAACGCAATATCATTCATAAAAATAAAGCATCTAACTTAAAATCAAAATTAGCCGTATCGGTTAGTGCATTGTAAGAGATTATTTGAACAATATATAAGGAACCTCTCCGTTTTTCGGGGAGGTTTTTTTGTTTTATATCAAGGTGAAGATTAACAAATCTCCACAAGGCGAATATCAAAACACAGGACAGCGTTAGGTGGAATTTTATTCTCAGTTCCTTTTCGTCCCCAGGCCAAATCAGCAGGCACCCAGAATTTATAACGACTTCCCACACTCATCATCTGCAAACCTTCTTGCAAACCTTCAATAAGTTCATCGATTTTAACTTCGTCGGGACGATTTTGCCGATAAGTATCTTCCAAAATTTTACCATCGAGCAACAATGCACGCTGATGAATTTTCACTAAATCAAACATCCCAGGTTTTGCTCCCTGTTTCTCATCTACTATTGAGTACTGTAATCCTGAATCGGTTTCAAATACTCCTTCTTTTTGTAAATTCTGATTTAAAAAATCTTCTCCGGTTTTCCGGTTATTACCCGCCGATCCTTTACTCCTTGGTTTTTTGTCGCGTCTTCCCATTTATCCGTTTTCTTCTAAATGTTGAATATACAAAATCTTCATTTTATAAAAATTACGATTACAAATAATTACTAAGTTCTAAACAAGTTGTTAATGTTCTGTATCTACCCTATTTGTACGTCCTGAAATTCTACTTTAGCATGGTTTTTGTTATGCAAACCGCTTTCGATCAAACCAACAATTTCAAAACACCTAATAACCGGGGATTACTATGATATTAAGAGTTTTTCAAGTCACTATTATTCTGATTTTTTTAGCAACATCAACTGCCTTTGCCGGCGACGGCACAACCGACACTAAAGTTAAAGCAAAGAGTGGGCTATCGTATGATAAAAGAGATAGTAAAATTAAGGTTTATGCGGAAGGTATTAAACTCGACATGGATTACATGCGACGCAACATGCGCTTTATCGACTTTGTAAACGACCCTGCAGTTGCCGACGTTCATATTATTATAAACAGCCGAATGAGTGGCTCCGGCGGACATGTTTATTCATTGATGTTTAATAACCGCACATTCGAAAACTTTAGTGATTTTACGGTTACTGCCACAACTGCCTCGAGCGATACCTACGAAGAACAACGAAAAAAAATAAAGGATGCCCTATCGATGGGTTTAATGCCTTTTGTAAACCAAACCAATGCATCAAACCAAATGGTTCTGCGCTACCGTGGTAAAGACGAACCGGAAGAAACAACACGAGTTGACGACCCTTGGAACAACTGGACTTTCCGTGGTGATGTTAGTGGAAGTATTGATTTGGAAGAAAGCCGGAAACTTTACAACTATTATTTTAATGCACGTGCCGATAAAGTTACCGAAGATTGGAGAATCCGAAATATGGCTCGCCGATCGGTGCGCACTAAAAAATACTCGAACAACGGTGAAGACTACACCTCCGACAATACGTCAAATTATTTCACTTCAAGTGTGGTAAAGAGTCTGACATCACGCTGGTCGACCGGTGTTTTTGGAAGCTACCACAATAGCAACTACAGCAATACAACGTATTCTATATCATTTAAACCTGCCATTGAATACAATATTTTCCCCTGGGATGTTTCGGATCGCAAAGTTTTTACCATAGCTTACTTCATTGGCCCCGAATGGAAAAAATACTACGAACTCACCATTTACGAGAAACTCGAAGAAAGTTTATGGGAACAAAGTCTCCGTTTAGATTTACAGATTGTACAAACCTGGGGCGAAATTGAAGCCGGATTAAATGCAAGCAACTACATGAATGACTGGAGTAAAAACCGAATTACTTTCGATACGGATCTTTCAGTTCGGATTATTCGCGGACTTTCGGTGAAATTTGGATTTAGAGTTGAGAACATTCACGACCAAATATACTTGCCTCAAGGAGAAGCTTCGTTAGAAGATATCTTGCTGAATAAAGTACAGTTACCATCGACATTTGAAGTGGGCGCCGATTTTGGTATTCGTGTTCAGTTTGGCTCGATTTACAACAACATTATTAATAATAGGTTATAGAAATCTGGCGATTGAAATAACTGAGTTTAGCAATGATAGGCTAATTGACTGTTGCAACTGCAACAACACATGTTGCCATTTGAAACCCATGCAAGTCTAGTTCCCTTTCGATTTCGGGGACCTCTTTCGACATTCCCTGAAATTCGGGGAAGTTTTTAATTCCATCGAGCATGTCCAACAGTTTTTCTTTTCGCTCAGCTATTTCGTCAGGAGCAGGTTTGTTCTGTGCTTTTGTATTCTCAAAATGCAAATCTATTTCAAGTCCTGCCGTTTCAATCAAAGCCAAAATCTCCTTTTTTGTAAAAGTCGCGTTGTGCGACACTCCTTTTAAACGGTCAATTTTACTCCTAAAATGATGCATTCTTTTATGCACATTCTGTGCCGGATTTAAATTATCGCTAAATAATTCATTAACAATAATAAAACCTCCGGGCTTAACAACTCGTTGCATTTCGGCGAAAGTTTTAACAACATCGGGCAAATGGTGCAAGGCCATTGATACTGAAGCTGCATCAAAAGCATTATCGCTAAAATCCAATCTCTCGCCAAACATTTCCTTGAACTTAAACTTAGGATATTTCTGACGAGCTTCGTCCAAAGAACCTACATTGGGGTCAACACCTGTAACTTTCACATTGGGCATAGCTTCCAGCAACTCAGGGATGAAATTACCAGGGCCGGTTCCTACATCCAAGATAGTTTTTATGGTCTTATTTTGAAAGAATTTATTGAGTTGTTCCATTATATTAAAAGTAAAAATGCCGATAAGGCGGTTACTACAATTACTGCTGTACGATACAACTTGTCTGAAATACGTTTTACTAGTTTAACTCCAATAAAAGCTCCAATTGCAATACCAGGTAACAATAGCAAATCGAGCGTGAGCGTATCCCAAGTAATGGTTTTCCACACAAAAATATGCAGCGGAAATTTCGAGAAATTCAGAATAAGGAAAAACCATGCACCAGTTCCAATAAAACTATTTTTTGGCAAATGCATTGCTAATAAATAAATCGCAAAAATTGGTCCTGCCACATTTCCAATCATCGTTGCAAATCCACCCAAAACTCCCATCGAAGCTGCAAACCACCAAGTGTCGGGAAATAAATTATTCCCTTTCCGTCGGTCTTTCCAAAGCATTAAAGCAATACAAACAAAAACCAGAATCGCTATAATATTTTTAAGCCAAAAATCATCTACCACTTCTCCAACCCACAAAGCAATTCCAATTCCAATGGCAGCCCAAGGCATTAGTTTCCATAAATATTTCCATTCAGCATGCCGGTGATAATAACTCACACCAAAAATATCGGCCATCATTAACATAGGCAATAATATACCTGTCGAAGCTTTCCCTCCGAATATGATAGCGAGTGTTGGCACTACCAACATTGAAACGCCGGGTACTCCAACTTTCGACATACCCACAAGCATGGCACATGCAGCCAACAAAATCCATTGAATAATTGTGAAATCTAGTTCGAGCATAACTTTTACGAAAGCTCACTAAAGTATTTAAAAATATGAGAAGTGCAGGAAAATAAGGCAAAAAAATAGCCCCGACTCTTCGAGGCTATTCAAGCTAACAATTCGAAGGTAGGAACCTTCGCAATAAAAACAAAAAACAAAAACCATGTTTACGGTTGTGCCGTAAATTAAAACTTCAATGTTGTTATATTCTCTATTAAAATATTTTCATTGCAACATATGCAACTATATACATATAAGCAAAGCTCATGCCATAACTTTCAATAAAGCAATAGTTTAACCTCTGTTAACTATATCGTAAAAAAATCTTAAAAGGTCTTGTTTTCAACATCCTGAAGTTCTTTCGGATCGATTTCGCCAAACCAATCGTCTAATTTGGCGCGTGCTTTATCTTTAACTTCCGGGGTAATAATTGTGGATATTTGAGAAAGGGCAAACAGTAAAACGCCAAGGTCGTCGGAGTAACCAATTAAAGGAGTTAAATCGAAGATAGCATCGGTGGGCAAAATAAAGTAGCCAAGTGCGGCGGCAATACTCAGCTTTGTTTTTAAACCAACACTTTTGTCTTGCATGGTGTAGAACAACAGCAATACAGCATAAATAACTTTAACACCCGCTTGTTTCGAATACCTTTTTATTTTCTCCCAAAGTGATTCTTCAGAAAAATGTGTTGAATATTTACCGTTCATTATCGTAGGCTTGCGTTTGTAAAATCGAGCTGAAAAACACCAAATTGTTCTACTATTTCCTCCAAAATCCGATGAACCTCATCATTGGTCTCGGCTCGAAGCAATTGAATTTTAAGTTCTCTAAAATTAGGTAATCCCGGGAAATATTTAGCAAAATGTCGACGCATCATTAAAATTCCAGAACGCTCGTTATCGCGCCATTCCAGATTTAAACGCAATTGTTCCTTTAGAATTTCAATAACTTCAGCCACCGTTGGTTGTGGAAGATTTTCTTCGGTCTGTAAATAATGTTTTACCTCGCGAAACAACCAAGGCCGACCAATGGCACCACGTCCTATCATTAAGGCATCGACTCCTGTTTGGTCAATAAAAGCTTTTGCCTTTTCGCCACTGTTTATGTCGCCATTTCCGATAATTGGCATTTGAATTGCCGGATTATTTTTCACTTCTCCAATTAAAGCCCAGTCGGCAACTCCTGTGTAAAGTTGTTCGCGGGTGCGTCCATGAATGGCCAGCGCCTCAATTCCGGCATCCTGCAAACGTAAAGCTGCTTCCATTATAGGCTTGTTGCCTTCGGTCCACCCCAAACGTGTTTTTGCAGTAACCGGCGTTTTTATAGCTTTTACAACTTTTGCCGCCATTTCCTGCATAAGCGGAAGGTCTTTTAACATAGCCGCCCCGGCACCGTGTCGAACAATCTTTTTCATGGGGCAACCAAAATTAATGTCGATAAAATCGGGAGAAAATTCTTCGGCAACCTGAGCTGCGCGAACCATTGAATCGATATTGTGTCCATAAATTTGAATGGCAACCGGACGATCAAATTCAAACAAATGCATTTTGCGCTTTGTCTTCTCAATATCGCGAACCAAGGCTTCGGAAGATACAAATTCGGTATACATTACATCGGCACCAAACTTTTTGCACATCCACCTAAACGATTTATACGTTACATCCTCCATAGGTGCTAAAAACAATGGAGTACCCGCTAATTCTATATTCCCAATTTTCATTTATATTCTGCTAAAACGCTGCAAATTTAAGGAAATATTTTTGGTGAGATTTGAATTGGAGATAAGTATTAAAGTAGGCGTTTTATTTTGAAGTTCGAAGTAAGTTTCATTTGTTGGTAACCAATCCCTGTTATTAGATTAATTCCCGGCCTTTTCCCTGAATCAAAACTTCCAAACTGTTCCTCTAATCCAAGATTGATGGCTGCATCCAAGCTTAGACTCTTTAGTAGATCTGCAAGTTTTGTGTGTTGATGTTTTTCCTGAGAATCAAACCACTCAGTTAAAAATGAAGTACTTTCCAAATCATTCTCTGAAATTATAAGACTAGAAGGTATAACTTGTTTGAGACTAGATGAATTCAGTGGCAGAAATTCGTAAGCATTTCTTTCGCCAATTACATAAGTAGAATGTACAATATCCGCGACTATCGCGATTCCACGAGCCCATACTTTTCTATTCTGAATTTTATTGTGATTTTTCAGTGTATTGCTTAAAGCTACAAATCCAGGTGTAATTATTCCGCTGTAAAACTCCACTCCGGCCTCTTCTTTAAATGCACCTTTGGGTTTTATGATTTTAACAATTGTTCCGTTATCTTCGCAAACTAAAATGCCATTTTTTATCGGTGCTTGGGTTATCGGGAAAATATATGTTGCCGCAATTTTTCTCACCTCCTCGATCTTGATTCTTCCTCTTCAAATTGAAGTAAATCTTCTTTCCGCCCTGAATATTCCTGTTCAATTTCGTTGAGTTGATTCATAACCTTTCGGTACATTTTTTCAAAATCTTTGGGAACACTGGCATAATACACAAAGGACTTTTCAAAAACCGAATCGGGAACCTGGTGTTTATCCAACACCGAATAATAGAAATTTGCTGAAGAATTGTTCTTCATAATTGAATCGTGACGGAATTTAGAAAATGTAGCTTCTGCCATATGAATATCAACCAGCATTTCAATCATCTGCTTTTCTTTTACCAAATTTTCTGGTTTTGGTACCACAGAATCATCGCAAGCTATAAATGCGAAAACAGTTAAAAGCAATATAAATAGTAGTTTCTTCATAATATTCAGGGCGCAAATTATAAATTGTTGCTGCGTTTTTCAAAAAATGGGCGTTAAAAAACATTATTAGAATGATTTTTACAAACTCATTCATGAACCGATTAGGCAAATATAGTTTTGAATACTTCCTCTACCCGACTCACTTTAACAATATCAATTTTGAATTTCGACACTTCGAAACCTTTATTGAGCGAGGGCACATAAATACGTTTGAACCCCAGCTTCGCAGCTTCGGCAATACGTTGCTCAATGCGACTAACAGCACGGATTTCACCAGTTAATCCAACCTCTCCTGCAAAACAAATTTTATGGTTGATGGCAATATCGATATTTGATGAAAGAATGGAACAGATAACCGCCAAGTCGGTTGCAGGATCACTTATTTTTAGACCACCGGCGATATTCAGAAACACATCTTTTGCAATGAGTTTAAAACCTGCTCGTTTTTCCAATACAGCTAATAGCATATTTAATCGTCGCAAATCGAATCCGGTTGACGAACGCTGTGGTGTTCCATAAGCTGCCGAACTCACCAAAGCCTGAATTTCAATCAAAAACGGACGAATACCTTCAACTGTTGCAGCAATGGCTGTTCCGCTCACATCGGCGCTAACTTTCGAAATTAATTGCTCCGAAGGATTCGTAATTTCACGTAATCCATTGCTTCGCATTTCGAAAATACCCAACTCATTGGTTGAGCCAAAACGATTTTTGTTTGAACGTAAAATACGATACATAAAATTGGTATCCCCTTCAAACTGAAGAACAGTATCGACCATGTGCTCCAACACCTTTGGCCCAGCCAGACTACCTTCTTTTGTTATATGACCAATTAAAATAACAGCCACATTATTCTTTTTGGCAAACTTCAAAATGGCCGCTGTACATTCACGCACCTGCCCCACCGAACCTGGCGAGGACTCAATAGTTTCAGTTGAAATAGTTTGAATTGAATCGAGTATTAACAATTCAGGATTTAATTGCTCAGTATGTGCTATAATATGTTCTAACGAAGTTTCGCTTAAAAATAGGCACGAACTGTCGGTGTTACTAAGTCGCTCTGCTCGAAGCTTAATCTGTTGTAGACTTTCTTCACCTGAAATGTAAAGGATTTTCTTATCAGGCAAACCTAAAGCTAGTTGAAGCGCCAAGGTAGATTTCCCAATACCGGGATCGCCGCCCAAAAGGATAAGTGAGCCTGGAACAATTCCTCCGCCCAGCACACGATTAAACTCTTCTATTCCTACCGAAATACGCCGATTTTTAATCGTTTCAATACTACCCAAAGTTAAAGGCTGATTTCCCGAAATTTGCACCGAAAGTTTCCCTGTACTTTGTTTCTTCTCTACGATCTCCTCAACGAAAGTATTCCACTCGTTACAAGTTGAACATTTCCCCAACCATTTGGGCGATTGTGCCCCGCAGTTTTGGCAGGTAAATATACTTTTGGTTTTTGCCATTTTCTTTTTTCTTTATGGTTCTCTGTGCCTTCTTTGAGGAACTTTGTGGAACAATAAAAATTATACCACAAAGATATACGATGCAGACACAAAGTTTCTCAAAGGTTTTTTATTCGATTAATTAGTTCACTGGTTGAAATACCATCTACAAGTTCAAGTGTTTCAACCGTTCCTCCGTTATCTAAAACAGTATCGTGTCCGGCAATTTCATGAATCTCGTATTGCGCACCCTTTACCAAAACATCAGGAACTATTTTTGCAATTATTGCTGCCGGCGTTTCTTCATTAAAGAGAATTACCGCATCAACACATTCAAAGGCAGCTAACAATTCGGCACGTGCCTGTTCATTTAAAACTGGTCGCTTTTCTCCTTTCAGTATCTTTACTGATTTATCGGAATTTAAGCCCACAATTAGTTTGGTTCCAAAAGCAGCCGACTTTTGTAAAGAATCAACATGACCATTATGGATTATATCGAAACAACCGTTGGTGAAAACAATAGTATTATTGCTGCCTTTCCAAATTTCGAGCATCGGATAAAATGATTCGAAATCGGTGTATATCTTTGACTTTGTCATTAAGTTCATACATATAAAAATAAAAAAACCTCGCGGCTAAAAAAAACGCGAGGCAATATAATGTATTAATTTTCAGCTATACTACTGTATTCGTCTCAATATCGGGGAAAATCAACCAAGGCTTATGCGATTTGGCTTCTTCGAAATCCATTATTGCATACGAAATAATAATTACTACGTCGCCAACAGCCACTTTTCGCGCTGCCGGCCCATTTAAACAAATGGTTCCTGAACCACGTTCTCCGCGAATAACGTACGTTTCCAGACGTTCGCCATTGTTGATATTTACCACCTGAACCTTCTCGTTCTCAATCAGGTTTGCGGCATCCATTAAATCTTCGTCGATAGTAATACTGCCAACATACTGTAAGTTGGCTTCGGTAACAGTTACCTTATGTATCTTCGATTTACAAACTTCAATTTGCATGACTTTGCTTTTCAGTTAAAAACAATGTTATCGATTAATCTTATTTTTCCACAAAACGCCGCGACACAGGCAACTTTGGTATTCTCTTCGTTCCAACTTTTTACAGTTTGAAGCTGCTCGTCGTCAACTACGTCAAAATATTCTACATTTAAAAATGGGTTTCGGTTTATTTCTCCAACTACCCATTCTTTCAGTTCTTGTACGGTTTTTTGCCCCATAAGTTCTTTTGCTTTAAACAAAGTTTCTGAAATAATGGATGCGTTTTCCCGCTGTTCTTCTGTCAATAATTCATTTCGCGAACTCATAGCCAAGCCACTTTTTTCGCGAATAATGGCGCAAGGTACAATTTCAACCGGAAGTTGTAACTGTTTTACCATAGATTTAACAATCGCTAATTGCTGAAAATCCTTTAAGCCAAAGTAAGCTTTATTAGGCTCAACCATATCGAACAACCTACTAACCACCTGCGCTACACCATTAAAGTGTCCCGGTCTGTGTTCTCCTTCCATCACTGCTTCTAACTTTCCAAAGTTAAATTTTCGTGTATCGGGCTCAGGGTATACTTCTTTGGCATTTGGTGCGAAAACTATCGCACATCCGGTAGGTTTCAACAATTTTAAATCGTTTTCTAAAGTACGCGGATAACGTTCTAAATCTTTCGAATCGTTAAACTGTGTGGGGTTTACAAAAACACTGACGACAGCAATAGCATTTTCGGCTACAGCCTGCTCTACCAGAGACAAGTGCCCCCGGTGAAGTGCTCCCATTGTTGGCACAAAACCTACCGATTTACCTTGGGCAAGTCGCTCTGTTTCAAGTCTCAAATGTTCTATCGTTTTTACCAGAATCATACCCTAATTTTTGCGGCTGCAAAGTAAATAAATATAATTGTTAAAACATCGAAAAAAATCACTATAGTTACTGAAGCTAACCAACTTAAGTTGAAAAGTCGTTTATTTTTATTACTTTTGCACCCTGTTTTAAACTGCACAATTGGTTCATGGAAAAGAAAAGAATCCTTTATATTTCACAAGAGATTACACCGTATTTACCTGAGAGTGAAATGTCAGAAATCGCCCGTTACTTACCTCAGGGCGTTCAGGAAAGAGGTAGAGAGATTAGAACATTTATGCCTCGCTATGGGTGTGTAAATGAGCGACGTAACCAGTTACACGAAGTAATTCGTTTGTCGGGAATGAACTTGGTAATTAACGACACCGATCACCCGCTTATCATAAAAGTGGCCTCTATTCAGGCGGCGCGCATGCAGGTGTATTTCATTGATAACGAAGATTATTTTCAGCGAAAAGCTGTATTAGACGATGCTGAAGGCAAAGAATTTGCTGACAACGACGAGCGTGCAGTATTTTTTGCCCGTGGAGTTTTGGAAACTGTTATTAAATTGCGTTGGGCACCCGATATTATTCACTGCCACGGTTGGTTAACTGCGTTGGTACCACTTTACATTAAAAAGTACTATTACAACGACCCGTTGTTTGCCAACTCTAAAGTAATTTATTCGGCTTATAACGACGATTATAAAGATACTTTAAACAGCAGTTTCAGCGAAAAACTTCTTTTAGAAGGAATTACAAAAGAAGATGTTGAAACCATTGCCGACCCAACTTATGTGAATGTAAATAAGATGGCAATTGATTATTCTGATGCTGTTATTCAAGGAACTGAAAACATTAATACCAGTGTAAAAGAGCACATTAACAAATCGGGCAAAATGTTTTTAGGGCACCAGCCAAAAGAATCATACATTGACGCTTACAACGATTTTTACGATAAAGTGTAATACACTACGTATTGTTAAAAGATCAAAATTTACTTTAAAAAATTCAATTACACAATGAATTCAGAAATGCTTTCGTTGTTTTTTCATAGGTTTGCAAAACTTTTTTGAGAAAACAGTACAAGAGTAATGAATTTAAAAATCAGAAGATTGGTGAAAAATAATACAAAGCAATTTTTTCGTATTATAACAGGTTTTTTGTTACTGGCTGTAGTTTTTACCAGCTGTTACGAAGAAAATGAACTTGGTTTGGAGGTATTGCCTAGCGAAGACCTGATTAATGTAAAAGAAGTTATAATATCTGATGATATATCGACTTTCAATTTTACCGAAGAACACTTGATAAGTAGCGGAGGAACAAGCTTATTGGGAAGTTTAAACGACCCCCAATTCGGAAGTACCAAAGTTGATTTTGCTGCTCAATACAGAATAGTCTCTTATCCCAGATTTGGAACAAATACGGTTGTCGATTCGGTAAGGCTTTATTTGTACTATAAAAATGTTTACGGTGATACGATTACCTCGCAACATCTTTCGGTTTACGAAATGGAAGAATCGCTGAATCCTGATATTGACTATACTCAAGATGTTGATTTAAAGTCAATGGCTTCGGATGTGCTCATTGGTGAGATTATGCATACTCCAAAAATTAGACTTGACACCACAGGAAATTCAATTGACACAGCTTACCAAGCAATTGTTATCCCAATTGACGACGCTCTTGGTGAAAAACTAGTGAATATTGATTCTACCATTTTAATTAATATCGATTCATTCCTTCAGGAGTTTAAAGGGCTATTTGTAGAATCGGAAAAGATTACGAATGATGTTGGTGCCGTTCTTACCCTTGAAACAGGATCAATTAGCCGTTTAGTTGTATACTACAACAACAAAGAAAACATAGACAAGCCTGTTGAAGAACAGGACACAATGTATACTTCGTTTATTATTACTGACAATAGTGTTCGGGTAAATCATGTTGAACACGACTACACCAATACGAGCTTTTATCCTGAGCTAAATCAGGTAGAAACTCCGAGCGAATACCTGTTCGTTCAACCAACAGGTGGTTTAAAGTCGCTCGTTTTAATTGACAACCTCGAAACCTGGAAAGATTCGGTTATAGTTAGAGGTAGTGACACCATTAAGTATGGAATAAATAAGGCTGAACTAGTATTTAGAATAGATACGATTGCTACCGACATGGAGCACTTTGCTCCACCAAATCAGTTGCTCTTTACATTTATTGATGAAAATGGAGATGAAAAATTACTCGCAGATTATTATTTCAATCCAAATTTATATGGTGGGTTTTTAAACTCCAACTACGAATACCGCTTTATCATAACACAGCACATGCAGGCCATTATTGATGGTTCAGTTAGTAACCATGGATTTTACCTTTCTACAGGACGAAGAACGCATTATGCGAATCGTGTAATATTAAGAGGCTCGGAACAACCAAATGACATAAAAATGCTTGTTACTTATTCTACATTTCTAGAATAACATATAACCAAGGATATATTAGAGGGGTAAACATTTAACGTTTGCCCCTTTTTCATGTCCTCAATCATAGCATATAGTTTTGCTTTTTGCCAACGGTATTGGTATAAAACGCCTCCAATTAGCACACATTGTTTTGCGTTTTTAAGAGAAAATGTATTTTTGCGTTTACAAAATGACAACAAATCAATTCATAACCTTTATTCTTCTGGGAATCGGATTAAGTTTCGACTCGTTTGCCGTTTCAATTTCATGTGGTTTAATGAAACGCGAAATTCGTTTTTCACAAGCTGCCATTGTTGCTAGTTCGCTGGCGTTTTTCCAAGCTGTATTTCCAGTTATAGGATGGTTTATCGGAGGGGCTATTCAAAATGTTATTGCCTCAGTCGATCACTGGATTGCATTTGGGCTATTATCATTTATTGGTGGGAAGATGATTTATGAAGGGACACAAAAAGAAGAAATCAAAAGCTTTAATCCGTTTAAAGTAAGCGTACTAATTGGCCTTTCAATCGCCACAAGTATTGATGCACTTGTGGTTGGTTTAAGTTTTGGATTTCTTGAAATGCCTATTCTTTTCCCGGTATTAATTATAGGCGTCGTTACCTTTATTGCCGCTATGTTGGGTATGCTTTTTGGGAAATATATTCCTGCTAAACGAAGTCAGCAATCGTTAATAGTTGGCGGAATAATTCTCATTTTAATTGGGGTAAAAGTTCTATACGAACACCTTTAAATTTAATCCAGCTTGGAGACCAATAATGTTACACGGTAATCATCCTGTTCTACTTTCTTATTAATATTGGGATAAGGAGAAACGTCTAACAATTCAATGGAATAATTATTAAGAGTGTCTTTTACATTATCATATGTACTTAACTCTAACGTGTCTGCAACTGAATTCTCAAGTCTAATCCGGACAGTGGCTTCTCCCTGCCAAAAACAAGTAACTCCTTCGGGACATCGCGAATCCAACACTTCAAGAATTGAAAAAGAAAAAGATTGATCCGTCGAAGTGTATTCGTTAAAAACCTTAAAACTATTTTCAACCCGAAAATCAAACGAATAACTATCTTCTTCCTGTTCGCAAGAAATAGCAGCGAGTAGAACAAACAATACAAGAATCAATTTTGTCTTCATTAGCCAGCTTTTCTATACAGACGTGAATTAATATTAAATGGTTGCGTGATTTTACCTATTTCATAAAAGTTGATTTCTAAAAAAACATTACTTTTCACCCTGCAAATTTAAGAATACAATCAAATGTCAAAAATACGAGTTACAAAAAAATTCCATTTCGAAATGGCGCATACGCTCCACAATTACGATGGGCTTTGCAAACATATCCATGGACACTCTTATCACTTGGAAGTAACCCTTATCGGTGAAACAAAAAACGAACCAGGAGCCGTAAAAGATGGGATGGTTATTGATTTTGGCGATTTAAAGAAAATCGTTAAGCCAAAAGTTGTTGATATGTTCGACCATTCGTACATGGTTAATGCCAACGCTCCAAAAGAACGACTCGAAAAACTCGATAAGTTAACTCAGCGCTTAATTGTAGTTAATTTTCAGCCAACCGCCGAAAACATTGTTGTATATATTGCCGATTTGATTAAACCAGAACTTCCCTCACATGTTAAGTTGTATAGCATTAGGCTAAGTGAAACCGCCACTGCGTTTGCCGAGTGGTTTGCATCGGACAACCAATAAAGGTAAAATACCGAGCACACTTAACTGTTTAAAAATAAAAACATAACAAAACTATTATGCCCGAAAGTAGCCAGCAAAAACTTTTTTTACTTGATGCCTTTGCATTGATTTACCGTAGCTATTTTGCCTTTATTCGTAATCCACGCTATAACTCGAAAGGCCTAAACACCTCTGCAATGTTGGGAGTAACGAATACCATTGTGCAGGTACTAGAAAAAGAAAAGCCCGATTACATTGGTGTGGTTTTCGACGTTTCAGCACCTACTTTCAGGCACGAAATGTTTAAAGAATACAAAGCCAATCGCGATGAAATGCCAGAAGATTTACGCAAATCGATTCCTTACATTCGTAAATTAATTGAGGCATTTAATATCCCGATTATTGAAAAAGCTGGTTTCGAGGCCGATGATGTAATAGGAACACTAGCTAAAAAAGCAGAGAAAGAGGGTTTTACTACTTATATGATGACACCCGACAAAGATTACGCCCAATTGGTGTCGGATAATATTTTCATGTTTAAACCCGGCAAAGGCGGTGGCGATCCCGAAGTTTGGGGATTGCCCGAAGTCCAGGAAAGTTTTGGTATTGAGACTGCTGAGCAAGTAATTGACATATTGGGATTAATGGGTGATTCGGCTGATAATATTCCGGGCTGTCCCGGAGTTGGTCCGAAGTCGGCACAAAAACTTATTGCCGAATTTGGCAGCATCGACGGAATCTACCAAAATACCGACAAATTAAAAGGCAAACAAAAAGAGCGCATTATTGAAAATGAAGAGCAAGTTCGACTTTCGCGCGTTTTGGCAACCATAATTCTAGATGTACCAGTTGATTTTGAAGAGAAAAAATTACTTCGAGAAGAGGTTCACAAAGAAGACTTAAAAAAGTTATTGGAAGAACTGGAGTTCAGAACCCTAATTACACGTTTAAAGTTAAGCGAAGCTCCACCTGAGATGAATTTTCAGGGAACGCTTTTTGGGACTGCCGAAGTAGAAGTTCCTGAAACAAAATCAACAGAAAATATCGAAAGCGTTCCACACCAATATTATTTGGTTGAAAACGCCATGCAACGCGCCAGTTTGCGTGCCGAGCTTTCAGTACAAAAAGAATTCTGTTTCGACACAGAAACAACCAGCTTAAATACGCAAAAAGCTGAAATCGTTTGCATGTCGTTTGCATTTTGTGAACACGAAGCTTACTGTGTTACATTACCTACCGACCGTAATGAGACGCAAAAAATAATGGATGAATTCCGAGAAGTTTTTGCGGATGAAAACGTTACGAAAATTGGGCAAAACCTTAAATACGACATGCTTATTTTAAGCAATTACGGAATTGACGTAAAAGGTAAATTGTACGACACCATGTTGGCGCACTATCTTATTCAGCCTGACATGAAACATGGTTTAGATTTACTATGTCTTCAATATTTAAACTATGAGAAAGTACCCACTGTTAATTTGATTGGTAAGAAAGGGAAAAACCAACTTACCATGCGTTCGGTGGAAACCAAGAAATTGTGCGATTATTCTTGTGAAGATGCTGACTTAACACTTCAGCTAAAAAATGCAATCGACCCTGAGTTGGACAAAGCTGAAGTTCGGGAATTATTCGAGACCATGGAAATGCCATTAATTCCAGTTCTGGCAAAAATGGAAAATGCTGGCGTTAAGCTAAATTCAGCCGAGTTAAAAATTTATGCAGTTGTTTTACGCGAACAAATTATTCAGCTTGAAAAAGAGATTCTTGAACTGGCCGGAGAAGATTTTAACGTATCGTCGCCAAAACAATTAGGCCCAATTCTTTTTGAGAAACTACAATTGGATTCGAAAGCCAAAAAGACTAAAACCAAACAATATTCTACAGCCGAAGAAGTATTGGTACGTTTGGTTGATAAACATCCGATTGTTCAGAAAGTACTCGATTTCAGAGGCCTTAAAAAATTACTTTCGACCTATGTTGAAGCGCTGCCTTTACTGGTAAACCCAACCACTGGGAAAATACACACTTCGTATAATCAGGCAATTGCAGCTACCGGACGATTAAGTTCAGTAAATCCAAACTTACAAAATATTCCTATCCGCACAGCAAATGGCCGCGAACTTCGTAAAGCTTTTATTCCTTCAGACAAGGAACACATTTTCTTTTCGGCAGATTACTCGCAAATTGAATTACGCATAATGGCTGCTTTAAGCGAAGACGAAGAAATGCAGCGTGCTTTTAACGAGAAAAAAGACATTCACTCCATTACAGCGGCAAAGGTTTATCAAGTGCCTTTAGAAGAGGTAGATTCGGACATGCGCCGCAAAGCTAAAACGGCCAACTTCGGAATTATTTATGGAATATCGGCATTCGGATTATCGCAACGACTAAACATTCCGCGCAGCGAGGCAAAGGAATTAATCGATGGCTATTTTGAGAATTTCCCGAAAATAAAACAGTTTATGGATAAGCAAATTGAGCTTGCCCGAGATAAAGGCTATGTTGAAACCATTAAAGGTCGAAAACGCTATTTAAAAGACATTAATTCGGCAAATGGAATGGTACGAGGAATGGCAGAACGAAATGCTATAAATGCACCAATTCAAGGTTCAGCAGCCGATATTATAAAAATTGCCATGATAAATATTCATCGTAAAATGGAAGAGATGAAACTGCAATCGAAAATGATTTTGCAAGTACACGATGAATTAAATTTTGATGTTTATAAACCTGAGTTGGAAGAGATAAGACAACTTGTTACAAAGGAAATGGAAAATGCAGTGAACATTGGCGTACAATTAACCGTTGAAAGTAATGCAGCGGATAATTGGCTGGATGCACACTAGCAAAACATGAATTACGAGATAGAAACAGAGGATGATTATAGAGATGCTATGAACAGATTTTTGGAAATTTGTTCGGCTCCCAAAGATGAAAGTGAGGTGAAGGAGATGTACCTTTTAATGGATTTAATGGGAAAATACGAACGCAATAACTGTTCCTACAATTGAGCAAATAACCGTTGCACTTCTGTTTTATACTTCATCATATTTTTCGATTTTTTTATCGCCTTAAATGCTTTTTTCTGATTACTAAAATTATAACTAAAATAGGCCCAAAACTGGTGCATTTTATTTAGTGCATTCCCTTCATTGTCCATTAGTTCCAAGTAGTTTTCTAGCATTAAGGTGTGGAATTTCAACAACTTTTCGCGCTTCTCAACTTCAGGCAAAAAACATCCATTTATTTCTGCCGGAAGAAATGGATTCATTAAAATTCCGCGTCCCAACATCCAATCCTCAACAACCAGAAATTGCTGTTTCCGATTCCTATAATCTTCCACTGAAACAATGTCGCCATTAAAAACTAGCTTGTGCTTCAAATTATCAGCTACAAACTGAAACGCCTCCTCACTAATTTCACCCGAATAAAGCTGCTTGGCAATTCGCGGATGTAGAATAACTTCTTTTAAAGGAAAGTCATTTAAAACAGTAACTATTTGCTCCAGTTCTTGTACTGAAGTTAAACCTGCTCTCAATTTGACAGAAAGCTGCAAATCATATTTATCAAAAAAAGCAGTTAAAATCTCTTTTACTTTTTCAGGAGAAGGCAAAAGTCCCGAACCTTTTCCACGGTTGGTCACCATGGGATATGGGCAACCCAAATTCAAATTTATTTCGGTATAACAATATCTTTGTAAAAGATTCGACAGCATTAACATTTCGGGACTATCTTTAACCAGGACTTGAGGCACTACTCTTTTTTGCAAATTGTGTTCCGGCAATACCTCTTTCATATATTTCGGAAGCACTACACCATTTTTCATTGAAATGTAAGGCACAAAATATGCATCAATCTCCTGAAAAACCTGGTCATAAACTTTTCGGTAAACAAAATCGGTAAAACCCTGTAAGGGTGCCAAATAAATCATGCGGTGAATATAAACACCAAAATACAATATCCAAATAACAAAATTCCGATTTTAATATTTGCTATCTTTGCGGCCAGTTAAAAATGGACATTTTCGTAACATATCAGCAAGACACGTTAAGTTTGATGAATAATATTCAACAAGCACCTGAGACCAGTGTTCTGAATGGGGATAAACCTGTTGTGATTGTACAAACTAGAGAACAGAATAACAACACAGAAACTGCTAAAAAAAAGACTTACACCAACGCCGAAATTCAGAATTGGCGTATTCAACAAGAAAATAAACTAAAAATAGGCGATTCGAAATACATAGCTCCGCGAACAAGTGCCGATTTGAGTTATTCAGAAACCACTAGTCCCCAATTAGTTTTACCAATTCGCGAACGGATTTCTGCTGGTACCGACTGGCTTACGCTGGTAATCTTTTTCGGAATTATTCTTTTTGCTACAGTACGTTATGCCTATGCAAAATACATGGAGCATCTTTATCTTTCAATTTTTAACTATGCCACATCCGTACGTATGCTCCAAGAAAAAAACTATCCTGCTTTTCATGGAGCTTTTCGTTTAGAAGCCATTTTCTACATTACCTTTTCAACTTTTGTATTTCAGGCACTGAATATTTTAAGTTGGAGGAATTCACATGTACAACCAAGTCATTTCCTGCTTATTTTTGGAATGGTATTGCTTTATTTTTTTGGGAAAAAATTTCTTTACTGGCTCTCCGGATCGATGTTCAACTCGCTTCCCGAGACACGCGAATACCTGTTCAATATCGATAATTTTAACCGATCTTTAGGATTAATACTACTTCCGATAACAATCCTAGTCTCATTTGCACCTGCCAGAAACCCAGTGTTCATCGTATATTCAGGCATTGCAATTATTGTAATTTTTAACCTATTGTTACTTCAAAGAGGTATTTTCATTTTATTGAAAAAACAATTTTCTATATTTTATCTCTTTTTGTACCTTTGTACCCTTGAATTTTTACCCTTGCTTTTGATTTATAAAGTAGTAGTAGTTGAATAAGGGGGGGGAATGTATCATTAAAAGCAGAAAATTTTGAAAGTCAAGAGCATTTTAGTTTCACAGCCAGAACCAAGTACAGCAAAGTCGCCATATTTTGAATTGGCAGAGAAGAATAGTTTGAAAATTGATTTCAGACCATTTATTCAGATTGAAGGTGTACCTGCAAAAGAATTTCGTCAAACACGGATTCAAATTTTAGAGCATACTGCGGTAATTTTTACCAGCCGTACTGCCATTGATCACTTTTTTAGAGTTGCACAAGAATTACGAATAACTGTGCCTGATTCAATGAAATATTTCTGTATTTCGGAAGCGACCGCTTTTTACTTACAGAAATACATTGTTTACCGTAAGCGTAAAATCTTTTATGCCAACGGAAGATTTACAGATTTAGTGACGGTGATGAAAAAGCACAAAGCTGAGACATTCCTTGTGCCTCTTTCTGATATTCACAAACAAGACATTCCTACATTACTGGAAAAAGAAGGATATTCGTACACAAAGGCAATTTTGTATCGTACAGTAAGTGCCGACCTTTCTGATTTAGCCGACATTAAATACGATGTATTGGTATTTTTTAGTCCTTCAGGCATTAAATCTTTGCACCAAAATTTCCCGGGGTTTGAACAAAACTCAACACGTATTGCATGTTTTGGTCCAGCAACGGCAAAAGCTGTTCGCGATGCCGGTTTACGATTAGACATTGAAGCGCCAACGGCACTAGCACCTTCAATGACCATGGCTTTAGACCAATATATTAAGAAAAATAAGTAGAGAAAAAGAAATTTATATACTTTTAAAGGCTATCTATCACCTGATGGATGGCCTTTTTTAATGTCAATGAATAACGTTTCAGAAGATACAGTAGCCAAAAAAAACTTTTCGTTGAAAAAGGCGGAAAGACTTAACAGCAAGAAAATTATAGATAAACTTTTTGCTGAAGGTGACTCTATTTTGCAATACCCACTTAAAATGGTTTTTCTAAAAACCAAACTCCCAATTGAATGTCCGGCACAAACCGCTTTTACCGTTAGTAAGAAAAATTTTAAACGGGCTGTTAAACGTAACCGGATAAAACGGGTACTTCGCGAAGCTTATCGTATTAACAAGCATATTATCTACGATGAGTTCAAAGAGGAACAGCTTGCAGTTTTTATTATTTTTATTGGCAAAGAGCTTCCTGAATATAATACAATAGAAACTGCCACTAGAAAAGGGCTTAACAAAATTATAAGAAAATTATCGGAACAAAATTTAGCTAAAAATGAGCAACAAAATTGAAGATTTACTTCTAAAGCAAGATGACTATTTTCGTTCGCATGCCACACTAAACCTTCAATTTCGATTAAGTAAACTCAAAAAATTAAAGGAAAATATCTCAAAATTAGAACCTGAGATTTTAAAAGCCCTAAACAATGATTTGGGCAAAAGTGAATTCGAAGCATTTTCCACCGAAGTTGGTATGGTTCAACACGAACTTAGCCAACAAATTAAAAAACTAAAAAGGTGGGCACGACCTCAAAAAGTGTCAACTCCTATTATTGCTTTTCCAGCTAAAAGTTACATTCAAAAACAGCCTTTTGGGAAGGTCTTGGTAATTAGTCCTTTCAATTATCCTTTTAGCTTAGCAATTATGCCATTGGCTGCAGCGATTTCAGCTGGAAATGTGGTCGTATTAAAACCCTCGGAATACACCACGTCAACTTCTGCTATTCTGGAAAAGCTTATTACCGAAACCTTTGAGCAAAAATATGTTGCAGTTGTGCAGGGTGGTATTGAAGAAAACAAAATGCTTTTAGCACAACGTTGGGACAAGATATTTTTTACAGGAAGTACAAAAGTGGGGAAGATTGTTTTGGAGGCAGCTGCTAAACATTTAACTCCTGTGGTTTTAGAATTAGGTGGGAAAAATCCGGTCGTAGTAAATAAAGATGCCAATTTAAAAGTTGCTGCCCGGAGAATCATTTGGGGTAAACTTGTTAATGCCGGCCAAACTTGTATTGCTCCAGACTATTTATTTGTTCATAAAGATATAAAAGAGGTATTTCTAAAACAACTGGTTACGACGATACAGACATTTGTAAGTGAAAATCCGAAAACATGTCCCGATTATGCAAGCATTGTAAACGAAGATGCCCTTAATCGTTTGAAATCACTTCTTAAAGATTCAAATGTATATTATGGTGGAGAAGTGGATACCGAGCAAAATTACTTGTCTCCGACCATTCTAAGTGAAGTTAAAACTGACTCTTTAGCGATGCAAGATGAAATATTTGGGCCAATATTACCGGTTATGAATTTCACTGAACTCGATGAAGTTATTGATTTTATAAACAAAGGTGAAAAACCTTTAGCAGCCTATTATTTTGGCGAAAACAAACAACAACAAAAGAAATTTATAAATAATACTTTTTCGGGAGATGCAGGAATTAACGAAGTTATTATGCACTTTGTCAATTTAAATCTTCCATTTGGTGGTGTAGGATACAGTGGTATGGGCTCGTACCACGGCAAGCGCAGTTTTGAAATATTTTCTCACGAGCGTTCGGTAGTAAAAACCACGACACTTTTAGATTTACCTTTACGTTACCCTCCGTCAAAAACCTGGGTTCTAAAAATTTTACGCTTACTTTTCAAATAAAAAAGCCCCGAAGAAAATCTTCGAGGCTCAGAACTATCTATAGCTACAAATTACTCTTTATCCATAATCTCGGTTTGCATACGTACCGAATCTTCGTGAATTAACTGGAATAATATTTTCACGAACGTTTCATTTAATTCCATGTTTGAACCTATCTTTACACGGTTCTCCATCAACTGACTCCAACGATTCATTTGTAGTGCAGTTACGTTATTATCGCGTTTATACTGCCCAATTTGTTCTACAATTTTTACTCGCGAAGCCAAGGTCTCAAGTAACTCAGTATCAATCGCATCAATTCTATTACGTAATACATCCAATTGGTTTTCAAAATCAGGGTTGTCGGCTTTCTCATTACGAATGACCAATTTATCCAACAACTTGCCCAAATCAGCCGGAGTAAGCTGCTGCGAAGCATCACTCAATGCACACGACGGATCGCGGTGCGATTCAAGCATTAAACCTTCCATTCCCATGTCAAATGCTTTCTGCGAAATTTCAAGTAAATATTCGCGTGTACCTGCAATATGACTTGGGTCGCAAATAACCGGTAGATTTGGCATTTTACGTCTCAGTTCAATAAACGTTTTCCAGTTAGGGTAGTTGCGGTACTTTGTTTCGCGAAATGGTGTAAAACCACGGTGAATTCCCACAATATTTTTAATACCAGCTTGCGAAATACGCTCAACGGCTCCCATCCATAATTGAACATCAGGATTTACAGGATTTTTAATCATTACTACCGTATCGGTTCCCTTTAACACATCAGCAATTTCTTGTACAACAAAAGGACTAGCTGTAGAACGAGCTCCAATCCAAAGTACATCTAAACCAGCTTTTAGCGCCTCTTCGGTATGCTGAGCATTTGCAACTTCCGTACCTACCGGAAGACCTGTTTCTTCTTTTACTTGCTGTAGCCATTTCAAACCAATAGAACCAATGCCTTCAAATGATCCAGGACGAGTTCGAGGTTTCCACACACCACCACGAAATACAAATACGCGTTTGTCTTGTGCAAGCAATTTTGCGGTTTCCATCGTTTGCTCTTCCGATTCTAGACTACAAGGACCAGAGATTAGAAGCGGATTATCAATACCTGGCATCCATGCCTCAATCGGATTAATGTCAATTTTAAATGTCATGATTATTTCGTATAAAGTTTTGTAATTTTCTGTTCGTTTTTCACAAAGTGAGGATTTTGTCCTTCAAGGACTCCTCTTATTTTATTTGCATTCTGAATTAGAGCTGCCATTTTCTCATCATCTTCATCCTGCATGCAATCTCTAAATTCGATAAGATGTTTGATATATACGTTTAGCGATTCAACAACGTACTTGCGGTTTTGTTGAAAAATAGGGTGCCACATAGTTGCCGAACTTTTTGCCAAACGTACTGTAGAACGAAATCCGCCACTTGCCAAATCAAAAATAATGTTTCTATCGGCTTTTGCTTGAACAGCATTTGCCAAAGCATAGGCCGCAGCGTGAGGTAGGTGCGAAACAAAGGCAGTACTATGATCCTGTTCATCAGCAGTCATGTAGGCAATATCCATTCCAAGGCTTTGCAGCATTTTTTCAATTAAGGCTACATGCTGTGGCCCCGAATCCTCTTGATCGCAAAGAATGGCAATTTTATTTTGAAATAAACCTTCATGAGCAGCTGCAGGCCCAGAGTTCTCGGTTCCTGACATTGGATGTGCAGGAATATAATTTCGCCTTCGTTTATGATTCCTAACTGAATCAACTATTTGTTTTTTGGTAGAACCCATGTCGGTTACAGTTGTGCTGCTTCCGATTAAATCGAGAACCTTTGGCAAAACAATTAGTTCCATATTTACCGGAATGGCTATAATAACCAAGTCTGTATCTATCACACCGTTTTCAAGTGTTTCAATACGATCGACCAAACCAATTTTCAGAGCTTCGCTGGCATGTTCTTCACTGGCGTCAACTCCAATTAACTCAGTTGCAAAACCCGACTTGCGCAAATCTCTCGCTATCGAACCACCAATTAAACCAAGTCCTATTACTGTTGTTTTCATTATGTATTAGTATATAAAAAAAGGCCTCGAATTTTTTCGAGACCTTTTTGTAAAATATTTTAGTTTAAACAATACCCTACTCCTTGACCCCGGTTTGAGAACCATAATAAAAATAAAAGTAGAAATAGTTATTGTTAAAAATTGTCATCTTTTTCAATGTTTGTGGCAGCAAATATAGAGATATATTTTAAAAATGAAACTTTTATCAGGTTTTTGCTTAAAATATTAAACGTATTGCTGCTTAAATTAGTTTTTAATTAACTTTTTAGAACGAATCGTTTTCCCGTTTTCAGTAATATGAATCAAATACATTCCACTTCGTAATTCATTTAACTGAATTGTTTCATTCAACTCTCCAAATACATTTTCGTGCTGCTTTGCATACACTGTCTTGCCAAACATATCAAATACTTCAATTTTAATCTCCGAATTATTTTCGATTGAATGAATTGAAATGCTCAAGGAGCTATTAAATGGGTTGGGGAAAACTTTAACATCGTTTGATGCAGTTATCACACCAGCAGAAACCGCCTTTTGAATTTGCAAATTATCGATAGCCCAGCCCCAGCCATTTGCAAATGGATCGGAATAAAGTCGGAAACGAATTAGTACCGTATCGCCAGCAGTAAAGTTTCCATTTTTAAGCAAATCAATTTCCCGATTGTAAAATAATTCAGCAGTACCCTTCGCCTGCGAAACTTGGTCGATAATCTCTTCGTTGTATTCATCACTCCAAGTAATCTGCGAACCAGCATCGTAACCATTCGACAAATCTTGCCAAGAGTTGCCATAATCCTTACTCGCTTCAACAATTACATAATCCCAAAAATCGCTACTTCCATAAGAGGAAAAAGGTTCGCCCGGCTCCACCAAAACAACCTCATCAAAAGTCATTGTCCCACCTTCTTTTAAAATTATCGGGCGCTTCAAGAAAGTCCAAAATTCCAAATCCTTATTATCACTTCCTCCGCTATCATATGGATGTGGACTATGCAGTGCCTTATTTTCAAAACCTTTTGCTTTATAAACCTCAAAATCGTATAATAAAAAATCAGCACCGGAGATATCGAAGTTATTTGTATATGTTGTTACGGGATCAGAAATAGCTTCAACATTAAAACTGAATTTTACGTCATTTAAAGGAAGTTGAGCACTATTTTGTGCAAGCGATTTATCTTTGGCAAAAATGGTATATTCAATGTTATCTCCATCATTCAAATTCTCCATATCAACAGGGAAAGTACCTGAATATACACCATAAGCAGACATCGACAAACCAAAAGAAGTTCCGGATACACCGTTAACGGAAAAAGCAATGTAGACTGTATCAACTCCGAGATTGTCATCAACATTAACAGTAACAGTTAAGGGATCGCCTAATTTTAAAAAGTATGGAATTGCTTCGTGACTAATTACCGGCGCCTCATTATCAGCTTGAAATTTGACGTTGTAATACTCGTGAGGAACGGATGAAGGAGCTGTTCGCACACGGTTCATTGTATCAGCCGCTTCTACAAAATACGAAATTTCAGTTGTACCAGACCCTGGAGTTAATTCTGCCATATAAGTGCCGCTTTCATCTGAGAACTTCAATATTAAACTGTCTGAATG
>JAUVDE010000328.1 GCA_030595485.1 Draconibacterium sp. | reverse complement strand
GCATCGGGATAAAAAGCCTGATCTTTTTTCATTTCCATTAGGCCCGCCATATAAACCTTCATATTTGCGGTAATTGCTGCCGAAATTTTCATTACTCGTGGCCTAATTTCCGTTTCATTTTTAAAACTTAAACGATTGTATAAAATCACAATTGGATCCTTTCGTAGTTTTAACAATTGTTTATCCGAACCTTTTTCAAGCAAATCGTTTAACTTATTTTCATCAGTTAAAATCGATTTACGATAAACTTTCTGAATCAGCTGTTCTTTGTCGTATTTACTCATAGTCGCCGATAACTCAGCAGGAATAAATTCTGCATCGAGGCCATTAACAAACAGCGGCATTAACTCAGCAAACAACTTCTCGTCCGTTGCCTGATTAAAGTCTTTGAAAAATGCGGGAAGCCCTTTTAACATTGCAGAACGTAATGCTTCTACTTTTTTGGGCTGTTTATTGTCAATGTTATTTATAATTGAATTTATCGATCGTGCCTGACGAAAAACATCAACTCCACGAGACACAACTTCTGAATAATAATCGTAAGCTTTTATATATTTCGAATATTCAGCATATTGTTTTTCAAATCCCTCGAAAACAGTTTTATAAGTATCATCCCAAGTTCCGTTTTGTTGTGCCCAGGTTTGGAATTCCTTTTCAAAAGCGAGCTTGGTATTAATCGCATCTAAACGTTTTAGTCCCTTAATTTCGCCTTGCCATTTCTTCCACGAATTACTTATTCCAGCATACTTTGCAGCATATTGAATTCTAACTTTTGGATCGGCTTCCATATCAGCACGAATAATTTCCAGTTTTTTATCGCGTAACATTATTCGGTCCGGGTCGCGCTGATTCATTGCCAAATCAACAGCTTGATTTGGCCAATATTGAGTAGTACTTCCGGGGTTTCCAAAAACCATGGTAAAATCATTGGCTTGAATACCTTTCATCGAAACCGGGAAAAACTTTTTAGGTTGGTACGGAACATTATCTTCAGAGTATTCAGCAGGTTCGTTGTTTTTATCAGCATAAATACGAAAGATAGAAAAATCACCAGTATGACGTGGCCACATCCAATTATCGGTATCTCCACCAAATTTACCAATTGCCGATGGAGGTGCACCTACCAAACGCACGTCTTTATAAACTTTGTAAACGTACAGGAAATACTGGTTTCCATAAAACAATGGTTTTATCGATGCCGTATATTTTCCATCTTGTTTGGCTTCTTTGATAAGCCTATCGGTGTTTTCCTTTATCTTTTTTCGTTTGGCTTCACCTTCCAGTCCATCGAGCTCAGTCAATACTTTGTCCGAAACATCTTCCATGTATTCCAAAAAGCTCACCGTTAGACGTTCATTCTGCAACTCCTCCGATTTATTCATGGCCCAAAAACCATTGGTTAAGTAATCGTGCTCAACCGAACTGTGCGATTGAATTTGACGGTAACCGCAGTGATGATTTGTTATTAGTAATCCTTCGTTGGAAATCAATTCGCCGGTACATCCACCTCCGAAAATAACTACGGCATCTTTCATGCTCGCGTTATTAACATCATAAATATCTTGTGCAGTTAATTTAAATCCCATTTCCCGCATTTCAGCAATATTGTATTTCTCTAACAAAATAGGAATCCACATCCCCTCTTTTGCCGATAAATGAAGAGCACATAAAAAGGTAACAAGTGCCAGAACTAAGTTTTTCATTGTAAATAATATTGAATTATGAATTAAAGGCAAAAAGAACAAAAGGAATTAACTGAAACAATGACTTTATGCATTCCGGCTACATCAGTTTTTTAAGATTTCGTTTAAAGCGGAAATAGAATAAAACACCGGCTATACTTAAGCCTACCAAGTAACCATACCAGACACCTTGCGGCCCAGCATTTAATACGAAAGCAAATACATAACTTGCTGGAATGCCAATTACTAAGTAGGCGATAAAAGCAATAAACATTGGCGTTGTAACATCGGCCATACCACGTAATGTACTCAGCATTATTACTTGTAAACCATCAAAAAGTTGAAAAACAGCTGCAATAATCAACAGGCTTGCTGAAATGCTAATAACATCAACATCGCTGGTAAAAAATAGTGGTAAATAGTTTCGTCCTAAAATAAACAACAGAGCTGTAAACGACATAAAAACCAAAACCAGATGGGTTGAAGCATAAGAAGCTCGTTGCATCGAGAGATAGTCTTTAACTCCCATTTGATGGCTTACCCGAATTGTATTGGCCTGTGAAACACCAAGCGCTATCATGTAGGTAAACGACGCCAATCCTAAAGCCACTTGATGCGCAGCCAGTGGTGTTTCGCCCAACCACCCCATCATAATAGCACCAATACCAAATGCACTTACCTCTACAATTAATTGAAAGCCAATTGGAAGACCAATTTTAAGTAAAGCCAACACACGTTGTTTTATCATAGGCTGATAATGGGCCAAAATAAAATAGCGTTTAAACCTTGAGTTGCGAATAATATAAACAGAAAAGAGTATTGGCATAATAATTCGCGACACAAGCGTTCCTACTCCGGCACCATTTAAACCCATTTCGGGCATTCCCCATTTTCCGAAAATAAATACATAGTTTACTACAATATTTACAAGGTTGGCCAAAAGCGTAATTTGCATAGCCATTTTTGTATTACCTAAACCTTCGAAAAACTGTTTAACAATAAAGAATAGCATAAATGGAAAATACGAAACACAAAGCAATAAATAATAGGGTCGAGCAAGTTCCATAACTTCAGGCGGCTGGCCCATCATTGGTAAAAACAAATACACACTAAACATTAATAGTGTTAGTATAAACGAGCCTACCAAATGTGTAAAAATTCCATTCTTAAGCCAAACGGTAGTTTTTTTTAGGTCGTTATTTCCAAATGCTTTCCCAACCAAAGGAGTAAGTCCAAAAGTTAAGCCCATTCCGAAAACCATTCCTATCATAAAAATACTATTGGCAAAAGCAGCGGCAGCCAGCTCAGTGGTTCCAACATGGCCAACCATCATATTATCGACCAAGGAAACTGACACTTGCCCAATCTGCGACAAAACGATTGGAAATGCCAACAACAGGTTGCGTTTGTAAAATGGAATGTATTCTTGAAATTTCATTGGGTGGCAAATATAAGGCGTTTGAATGCACTTGCTACCCAAGCACGATAATTTTAATTCTGATTATCTAAACGGTAACTCAATTTTAAAGTTACAAACGATTCTTTTTCGAAATGGGTATTAACAAGAAACTTATTCACCAGTAACTTATTCACCAGTAACTCCTCGCCCTTGCTAATTGTATTGTATTTCCTAGAGTTAAAAACATTTGACCAAGCCAGTGACACTTCCCATTTTTTATCGTCGAATGTTTTACGAATTGCCATATTCGAGTACCAATAAGCATCTCTCTCTATCTGTGCACTAATCATAGGACTACGATAAGTTATATCGCATTTCAGCAAAGTTGTTTTTCCAAGGTTAAAAGTATTGTTAAAACCTGAATCTGATCGGAATTGTTTCTCGGTACGCTTGTCGGTATTCACATCAACTTTTAATTGATAGGTAAACAAACTGGTTGAAATGTTCGTATTCCACCACGAAAAAATATCAATACCCGTCATGAATTCTGTCCCCACACTCCACGAATTTCCCACGTTCTCCTTTGTCCATAAAATGGCATTGTTATCGACCAAAGCCCGGTAATAATTTTGTGCTAAACCATCTGTATTCCGTGCAAATAATTCGGCTGAAAAAAAGTTATCGTTCCACGACTTTAAAAAACCAATTTCCATTGCTTTGGCATAAGATGGCATCAATTTATCATTCCCAGTATATATCAAATATGGTGATTCATACCTCCGCATTGGAACCAAATTCCAATAATCAGGACGGTTAATTCGGCTGCTGTAACTTGCCGTTAATTGCTGTTCATCCGAAAAATTATAGACCACATGCAGAGTAGGGAAAAAATCGACAAAATCCTTTTCCATTAACAAATTTCCATTTGAACCATCCGCTTCAATATAGCTGTAATTCATGGCTCTTTCGGTGTATTCCGAACGAAGTCCGAGCATATACTCCAATTTACCAAAGCTACTATTGAAAGTAATGAATCCGGAATAAACGTTTCTTTCAAAATCAATTTGCTGATCGGTTGGAACCCAAAAGAAAGGGATAATTTCCTCATTCTCATCAAATGTCCCACTAACACTGGTATATTTCGGAATTCTGTTCAATTTGACATCGGCTCCCACTTCAAATTTCGATTTTTGTGAAATGGAATTTTTGTAGGCCAAATTAAAATTAACTAATACTTCGTTATACTCCTTATCGTTATAGC
>JAUVDE010000393.1 GCA_030595485.1 Draconibacterium sp. | reverse complement strand
TTATATTATCGAACACAATAATTTTCATTTAAAAGGAAAGTGGGCAAGGGAATTTTTCAAAAATGAAAATCCAATAATTTTAGAGTTAGGCTGCGGAAAAGGCGAATATACGGTTGAACTCGCTGCCTTAAATCCGAACATCAATTACATTGGTGTGGATATAAAAGGTGCCCGCTTGTGGAAAGGCGCCAAACAGGCGAAAGATCGCGATTTAAAAAATGTTGGTTTTTTACGTACTAACATTGAACTAATTGCACAGTTTTTTGGTGAAAACGAAGTAGATGAAATTTGGCTTACTTTCCCCGATCCTCAAATGAAAAACGCCCGAAAACGCTTAACTTCGACTACCTTTTTGAATAAATACCGAAACTTTTTGAAGCCCGGCGGAACAATCCACCTAAAATGCGACAGTAACTTCCAATACAAATACACACGTACAATGGTGGAATTAAACAAGTTTGAAGTTTTAGCCGAAACCGACAATTTGTACGAATGGAAGCATTTAACCGATATTCTGAAAATAAAAACCTACTATGAGAAACAGTGGCTCGACCGTGGTATTACAAGTAAATATTTAGCGTTTAAGCCGCACGATGGCGAATATATTGAGCCAACCACTGAAATCAAATTCGACGAATATCGAAGTTTTGGGCGAATTGCAAGAGACCTTTAAGGTAGTAACGAGATGTGAGTACAGAGTAATGAGATTTAATTGGAACACACTCAATACTTTGTACTATTAATCTAAAATCTAATCTATGTCCGACTTTTTTAACCAGGTATACGAAGTAGCAAAACTCATTCCTGCCGGACGAGTAACTTCGTATGGCGCTATTGCCAAATACCTGGGCTCGCCCGGAGCAGCGCGTATGGTAGGTTGGGCAATGAATGCCTGCAGTTCGCACCACGAATTTGTTCCGGCACACCGCGTAGTCAATCGCAACGGACTGCTCACCGGCAAAAATCATTTCGATAACACAAATGCCATGCAAGAATTGTTAGAAGCTGAAGGTTTGCAACTTAATGGTGACCAAATTCTTGATTTTGAAGAAAAACTTTGGGATCCAACAAAAGAACTGAAATAAATATTTTCAACAAATGTTCATACAACAAACTCAAAACATTTCACACCTTCAAGTGTTTTTATAAATGATCTTATTAAATTTGCACATTCAAATTATCAATAAACGTTTATAATTAATCAATAATAAAGATGGCTGATAGTCAAAGAAAATTAATTGTTCCGAAGGATGTAACCGATGCGTTACGCTCTGTAAAATACCCCGGAAGTGAAGAGGATGTGGTAGCGCTTGAAATGCCACAAGAGATTCGAATTGCAGGGCAACGAGTAAGTTTTTCATTGGTTTTTCAGAAAAGTAACGATGCAAATATTGAGGCTTTGGTACTGGAATGCGAAAAGGCGGTAAAAAAATATGTTGGTGCCGAAGTGGAAATTGAGGATAACATTGCCGTTAAATTTATTCACGACATGGAACGCCCGGTTTTACCCAACGTTAAAAACATTATTGCTGTGGCTTCGGGTAAGGGTGGTGTTGGAAAATCGACTTGTGCTGTAAACCTGGCAGTTGCTTTGGCTAACTCGGGTGCTAAAGTTGGTTTGTTAGATGCCGATATTTTTGGCCCATCGATACCAAAAATGTTTGGTGCCGAAAGTGAACGGCCTGCCGGTGTTAAAATCGACGACCGCGAAATGATTAACCCTCTTGAAAAATATGGTGTTAAATTTTTATCAGTTGGCTTTTTTGTTGAGCCCGACAGTGCAATTATTTGGCGTGGCCCCATGGCATCGAATGCATTAAAACAATTAATTACTGAAGGGAACTGGGGTGAATTAGATTACCTGTTAATCGACCTTCCTCCCGGCACCAGCGACATCCACCTAACTTTGGTTCAGTCGGTTCCGGTAACAGGAGCAGTGATTATTACTACGCCTCAAGATGTTGCTTTAGCCGATGTAGTGCGCGGTGCAAGTATGTTCCAAAGCAAATCGGTTGATGTTCCAGTTTTAGGTATAATCGAAAATATGGCTTGGTTTACTCCGTCCGAACTTCCTGAAAACAAATACTACATTTTTGGAAAAGATGGCGGTAAAAATCTTGCCAAAAAACTGGGATTACCATTGCTGGGGCAAATTCCTATCGTACAAAGTATTCGCGAAGGTGGCGACAGTGGAAACCCAGTGGCAGTTGATCCCGAGTCGATTACCGGAGCGTCGTTTGCCGAAGTTGCAAGTGCCGTAAAACACCGTGTACATTTGCGTAACATTCAGATGGCGCCAACTAAAAAGGTGAAAATTACCCGTAAATAAATGCCTTTTCATTTCGAACAAGGAGAGAAATCTGCTTCATCAGAACAGGTTTCTCCCTTCTCTCGAAATGACATTATTTTGCTTCGTTTCTTACATATTTCGACTAAGAAAAACCTTCCCTAAAATTAATCTCATTCCACATTCATTTTTTCTTATTTTTGCACCGTTTAGAAAACGAACAAATTCAGGATAAACAAACAATATTCTACTAAATATTGAGTTTATTCATTGAGTTAACAAAACAGCTGTTTGAAGAGAATATTTTTACATACAATATCGCTCATCTTATTGGTTTCGATTTTTGCCGGATGTTCTACTGAAAAAAACACCCGGGCATCGCGTACCTTTCACAATGTAACCTCGCATTACAATGTCTATTTTAATGCCAACGAAAGTGTTAAGGAAGGCCTTTTAACAATCGACGAACGCATTGAGGATGACTTTACGCGCTTGCTTCCAATATATAAAGAAAGTGACCCGTCGGCTGCCAAAATGGTAAAGTCCGATATGGATTATGCAGTTATAAAATGCTCGAAGCTTATCGAAATCCATTCGATTACAAAAAAGCCAAAACGTAAACGCAAACGTACCCGTAAATATCAGGAATTTGCCAGTCAGGAAGAATTTAACAAATGGATTGACGACAGTTACCTATTAATGGGAAAAGCCTATTATTATCAACAAAACTATTTTGCAGCCATTGAAAATTTCTCGTACGTGGTTCGAAAATATCCCGAGGAAGAAACGGCAGATGAAGCTCAGGTTTGGTTGATAAAAGCATATACCGAGCTAGAACGATTTATCGAGGCAAACGAAGTTATTCAAGCAATTCAAGCCTACGAAAACTTTCCAAAGAAATTTGAACGCGAACTTGCGATTGCTACAGCAAACTACTATGTAAAACAGGAAGAATACGGCGATGCCATTAAAATGCTGGATATTGCCATAAAAAAAACTACTTGGCGCCGAAACAAATCGCGCTTGCAATACATAATTGATCAGTTGTATCAAGAGCTCGACCAAAATGACATGGCTTCTGAGGCTTTCCGAAAAGTTATCCGAATGAACCCGGGTTACAAAATGGCCTTTAATGCCCGAATTAATTCGGCTGGCGTATTCTCAGGCGAGGGCAATACAGC
>JAUVDE010000176.1 GCA_030595485.1 Draconibacterium sp. | reverse complement strand
AATGAAGCAGGGAATGCTCCGTTATTTAATTCAGACGACTGGCTACTTGGCTTTCCAAGCGCAAGATTAATATTGCTTACCGCATTACGTGTGTCGTATCCAACTGCTGGGTATGCCAATTTCCAACTCGAGTCATCAAATGGTTCTTGAGAAGAGTTACCGGTCCATGTTAATTCAATTTGATTCCATTCTGCATTGGTCGGTAGTAATAATTTTCCTGTAGTTGTACTTGAAATCAGCTCTGTAGTATCCTTATTTTGAATTATACCGTAACTAATATCTTGGTATTGCTTCTCAAACTCGGGTTTATAATCCGAAACAACCTCTCCATTTTTATCAACCAGGGCTAAATACTCCCCAGCACTTTCGAGCCGAAAACTGGTGTGCAATTCACTGCCAGCCACACTTTGGTCTTTTAACGAAGCAAATACGATAAGAAAATCATTCGAAGCAATTTCAATATTTGGAAAAATCCATTTTTGTAAATTAACTGAATCATCGCTTAATGCCCAACCCGATAGATTAACAATTTCTTTTGTTGGATTATAGATTTCTATCCAGTCGGATGATTCTCCATCTTCATCTACAATACTTTTTTTATTCGAAGCTAAAAATTCGCTGATATAAACTGTATTCTCCGACTGAGCAATTGCACACTCCCCAATAAGAACAATACAAAATACAATAACTATGTACTTATAAATTAGGCTAATCTTAATCATTCTATTTTCCGATTTTCATTCTGTACATTAATACCATTATGTGATTTGAGAATCCCTCAAAAAACAAGTTACTGTCATTCAAATACTGAGCCAATATTTTTGAGTCTTTTACAATCTCATAACTCAATTCGAACGATAAGCGAACTTTCTCAATACCTTGTGTTACATTTACATTATAAAATAATTCTCCACCCATTTCGGCTGACAAAGGCAATCCAAATACATCATACGCTAAACTCACTTTGTTTCTGTTTGTCCACACGTTATATTTTGTATTATATCCTCCCATAAAATTTCGGGTGTCGTATTGAATAGCAGTTTTAAATTTTAAATCCCAATCAGTTGAAAAGGATTTCTTATACGCCATAAACATATTTCCCCGATGCCAATTTAATGTGTTCTTGGCCAGATTCTGTTTTGCGGAGTATCGATATGCAGCACCAAGTCGAAAGTTCTTAAAAACTTCAAATTTCACCGAAGGTTCAACAAGGAATTTATCAAAATTGGTCCAATTGTTTCGGAAACGAACCTGAGATTCGAAACTTAGTTCTACTTTTTTTGAAAGATCTTTATCGATCTTTAACCCTGTTCTAAGTCTGAAATCTGAATTTTGAGCATTAACTTCAAATCCACTCAAAATGGCTAATAAAAGAAGAGCAAAAACAAAGTAGCTAAGTCTCGTTAACACCGCGTATAATATATGTACGATTACGAATTGTTTTGATAGTAATAAATACAGATTCTCGCTGAATCACGCAAAAAATTAACCTTCCCAATCTCAATCCGGTTTATTTTCACTCCAACTCTTTTTTCCAAATCATCAATTAATTCATCTCTTCTTTCCGGTAAAATCAAATCAATCTTTTCATATTCAATTACCTTGCGTTCTTCATGTTTTAAAAGAAGGAAACGTTCTAAAACAAGAATGACAAAAAATATGGCTGCATTTGTAAATATAAGCTCGGCGTAACTTACTTTTCGATTTGCCAGTGCGTTAATTACCGAAATACCAATAACAACAAAAAGGTAGGTCATTTCCTTAATTGGAATTTGTCGGGTACGATATCTTATTATCCCAAAAATGGCAAATAAACCAAGTGCAAACCCAAGCTCTAACTTCACATTTTCGAGTAAATAGCAAAGTAAAAAAATGGTTGTTGAAATTAGAATATAGGTGAAAAAGTAATCCTTCCGGTGTGAAGTACGATAATACAAAAGGCGTACAATTAATGTAATTACGAGAAGGTTGAATCCAAATCGGAAGAGCAATTCCAGAAAGTCTTCCAAGTCAATAAGTGCTATTTCGAAAAATGCCATAAGAGTTTAGTTTAAGATTGATTTAAATTTCAGTAGTCGGGGTTTGAACAGATTTTTTTTAATGTTTGTATTGGTGAGTGCTAATCCCATGCAGTATTTACTAAAGCCGGAAGGTTTTATACGCAATTTCCGAAGCGCTTGTGCAGATGTATTGTTCCGTATATGTATATCTCGCTTCGTTTCAATAACACAGAGGTTTTCACAGTTTTTTTCTGTATTATTCCGTATATCGAAAATGGAAACGCCAGAATCGATTGTAATACGTTCGTCGAAGTTTTTACTGACCAATGTTATGCGGTTAAAACGGTTACCCAAACTTGGCGTTAAATTCTCAAAGGGTTTACTAATTTTAGAGGATATGAATTCCGAGTGCTGATTATTTAGTATATCAAAAATGGCCGGTTGCTCCAATCTGCTTTTAATCGTTTCTTTTTTATTTGTTTTGTGTTTTATCTCAAGAAACGACAAATCACTTTTAACATAAGTTCTGAACCTTACTTTAAAACGGTTTTTTATGCCATTGTGGTGTTGCAAATAAAACTGGTAATCGGGTGTGTCATAATAAACAGTTTTATAATCCTGAACAGCAATTCCATTAATCTCGACTAAATAATAATGCGCGTAAAATTGCTCAAAAACCAAAGGAAGTTGCTCCAGATGAAATACATATTTTGTATCAACCCGACGCATTAGTTTTACCTTATCTATTTCGGCTAATGCTATTGTTTTGAAAGGGGCCAGTTGCGTCTGAAGTCTATTATCTGAACTCAGCTTCATATTTTTTCTTTTTATAAAGCCGGTTTTTGTCGTCGTAATACAGCTTCTCTACTTTTAAACCGTTTTTAAAAATATATTCAATCCGCTGTTTAACATCTCCTCTGTAATTGCGAGATTTTTCTTCTATCAGTTTTCCTTCGGCTGAGTATTTGTATTGTTCCCATTTTTTAATCCTACCTTTTTCATCAAATTCCTTTAACTCAATCAACTCTCCGTTTACATCGTAGTATTCTTCTTTTTCAAGAAGCATTTTTTTCTCGCCTTGCGCAATATCTTGCTCAAGCGTACGAATCATTTTTACTCCTTTTTCAACAATAGTAGTTTTGTTTTGAGCTACACCCAAAAAGGACGTGCAAAACAAAATTGCAATCAGTAATATTTTCATGGTTTAAAGTTTTTCAATGGTAATTTCGTCGAGGGTAAGCTCTTGCTGTTTGCTCGTAATTTGAATTTCTTTTTGAATTACAATATCGGCAGTTCCCCCTTTTACATCTTCAGAATAAACATAAATTTTGTAATTACCTTTAATCAGGTTTGTAAAGGCAAAAGTCCCATCATAATTCGTTCTAATTCGTTGGTCGTATTGTTTATGGTTGCCATAAACCAGGTAAATTTCCAGTTCTTGTGCTGGTGTAATGTCTTTTACTACCAAGTTCGGCCAGGTAGTTGAATTGTAATAATTTATCACACGTACCTTACCTTCAATAGTGGCCTCGCCTTCATCAAAGTCATAAGTATCGTAAATTACCAAGTCATTTAGGTTTGCGGTTTCTCCTTTCTTTAAAGAAACCTCATTAAGTATTTCAATTTCAGAGGAAGAAGTATTTTCAAAATCTTTAGAGTAATAATATACCTTGTAATCTCCTTCAAAAAGATACCTGAATGAAAAGTTACCTGTGAAGCTGGTTTCTACTTTTTCATCTGAAGTATTATTTGACCCAAAGCTTAAATAAACATCCTCATCCTTTGCAGGGCCTTCCTCCAGTAAAAGGCTGTAATCATCATTGTATATTTTTTTTATCAGCTTGCCTGAAATTTCAGCATTACCACCAAATCCTTCCTCTTTTTCGCAGGAAGACAAAACCCAGATTAAGGAGAATATAATCAGTATTGTTTTTGTGAGTACTTTCATGGTTCAAATTAGCTTCCTTTTCAATTTAGTTTATGATTCAACGCAAAAGCAATTGTTCAATTGTTATACTTTATCAAAAAAATTGACGACAAATATGCTGTTTATTAGGCACATTAAAAATTGAAAAGGTTTATTTTTCTTTTTTAACCATTAAAATTCATAGCTTAAGTTGCCACATTTAACACAATTTTCAGATCTAAAAATGGCCACCTGTCTCAAGTTCATCCAGATGACCATTTTCATTTCTTCTCAACTATTTATTATGCAGCTGCTCCGCTTACTTTTTTCTCGTAAGCACCACGAAGCGCAATTGTGATATATCCGTAGAATAAACCAAGCACACAGTAAATTAATTCTGTTTTAGCAGCAACAGCGAAAGTTGCATTTGGCACGTACGACATAAAAGCAAAAAATGCACCAGCCCCGATAAAAATAGCAGGAACAAAGTCAAGCCATTTTACTTTCTCAAGGAAAATTACAGGAATAACTACCAGAAATACAGCCACTGGAACGGCATAAAAGCCCATACCTGCAAACTTTCCACCGAGTACCATTATTGCTATCGACGCAACAATTCCCATCACGTAGCCAATAAGTGTTCTTAAGCCACCTTTCAAGTCGCATCCGGCAAGGAAATACATTGCCCATGCCTGGAAAGCAATCCAGCCAAAACCTACATTTCCAACAGGTTCAACATGAAGATTCAACACCTGATCGACAATCTGAATAGTAGCAGCCAACAATGCGATAATAAATGGAATTGCAATAAATTTTTTAAAAGTCATAATTTTTAGTTTTTGTTTGTATTGGTTTTAAAAGTCGTTTCTAGTCAAAAAAATACCTCCTCATAAAAAAATGAAGCAAGTGGTTTTCAAAAAAAGTGATTGAGAATGCTGAAGAAATACAAACCGAATACTTCCAATTTCGTAATTGGCTTAATCAGTTTATTTGGAAAAAACAGAATAAAGTTGCAGCCCAAATGGACTGCAACTTCTATATCGTTTTATCCTTTTAGGTCGTTGAATAATTCAAATCCCTGAGCAGGTGAAAGTCCATCGTGAACCACGCCTTTAACAGCCTGAATCATTGCAATTGGATCTTCTGATTGGAAAACATTACGTCCCATATCAACACCCGAAGCACCATCGTTAATTGCTTTGTAGCAAAGCTCCAATGCATCTAATTCAGGTAATTTCTTACCACCAGCAATTACAATTGGCACCGGACATGAAGCAACAACATTGCTAAAACCCTCACAGTAGTACGTTTTTACAACGTTAGCACCATTCTCGGCACATACACGAGATGCAAGGCTAAAGTAACGTGCGTCGCGCGCCATGTCTTTACCCACAGCAGTTACGCCCATTACAGGGATACCATATTTTTGCCCCTGATTAACAGCATGTGTTAAATTCGCAATTGTTTTTGCTTCCATTTGCTTATCGCCAATGGCCAACATAACAGCCATTGCACTGGCATTAATCTTAACGGCATCAGCAACATCAATTACAACGTTGTCATTCAATTCAGTAAGAATAGTAGTACCAGCATCGGAACGCAAACAAATAGGTTTGTTATAAGTAGGAGGAACCGAAGCACGAATAATTCCGCGGGTTGCCATTAAACAATCTGCATGTTCGGCTAATGGAAGTATATTTAAGTCAATTCGTTCCAGTCCTGAGGTAGGACCCATTATGAAACCATGGTCGAAAGCAAGCATTACTGTACGACCTGACTTCTTATTAAAAATACGCGATAAGCGGTCTTTCAATCCCCAGTCAAGGTTATCACATCCTTTTAAATAAAAACTTTGATTTTTAACTTCGGTATCCAATCCAAAATTATTTCCTTCTCTTAAATCATCTAAATCTGCCATATATTTGTTTTTTTTCTAGTGAATGGTAAAATCACTGCCATAATATGCAGTTACTTTCATTTCAATAAACTTATTTTTTTGACCGAAGACGGTAGACCACTCTTCAATCATTTTATAATTTCATTGAAACATAAACCTAAGTATTTCCATGCATTGAAACTTACTTAAGCATCTTGTTCTATCTAATTCCTTTTTCGAATGCTCCCCAAATACATGCCATTGAAGCTGCACCCGGGTCAGTAAATCCAATAACCTTTTCTTTTAAATTTCTGGCTCTACCAAATTTGGCAACCAAGGCTTTGGTTTTTTCAACACCCTCTGCTGCAGCGACAGTTGCCGCCGAAAACATGCTTTCAATACCAGCTTCCTGATTACTTTCAAGTGCTTCAACTGCGGGAACCAATGCATCCATTAGCGTTTTATCGCCAACAGCAGCTTTTGTTTGTTTTTGCATATTAGCCAGACCAGCTCTGAAAATAGCTGCCACACCTTTGGCATCAATTTCATCACCATCTACACCATCATACATTCCCATCAACCAAGATCCTAAAAGAGTAGATGTTGAACCGCTTGCCTCACTCATTGCAGCAAAACCTGCATCGGTAAACATCATTTTCAAATCAGAAGCCTGTTTCATTGAATTGTTCACAGCATTTAACGCAGTTACTATTGCAGTACCATGGTCACCGTCTCCGGTTTGTGCATCCAATTCAGAGAAATATTGCTCCTTTGCTTTTACTTCTGAAAAAGCCATATCGAACATTTTTTTGAAATGCTCAATTCCTATTGTCGTAATCATAAAATAAACTTAAGCAGTTACCCAATAAGGTGCATTTGCACGCTCTTTCATCAACTCAACATGGTCGGCATCCAACTTGCAAAGAATCATTTGGAAACCACCCATTTCCTGAACAGTTAACAATTCGCCAATTTTACCTGGAACAACACTAATACCTTTCGATTCGAGTACTTGGTACGCCTTACGGTAAATAATGTTCATTTCCATCAAAGTAGTTGCACCAACTCCATTGATTAGAAGCATTACATTGTCGCCACTTGCACATTTAGTATCTTCAATTAGTGGAAGAATCATTTTCTCGGCAGTTTCGTCCGCCGAAAGAATTTTACCGCGACCACCGCCTGCTTCACCGTGCTGTCCCATTCCAATTTCCATTTCATCATCGGGTAGCG
>JAUVDE010000156.1 GCA_030595485.1 Draconibacterium sp. | reverse complement strand
GTTCCGTCTTTCCAAGTCTCTCCTTGAGTAACTTTTATCAAAAATTCTGTTTCGTTATTTGCCAATGCAAACGATTTAGCCTTTTCACCATAGCCATTGTCTTTGTCTTCAATGTAAGGTGTAACTCCGTCCAACTGATAGGCAGAAATCATCACATCAGCTGTGTAGTCACGGTCTTCGCCGTGTGCACCAAATTCAGCCCATTCAATATAAGCAGTTGTTGACCCAGACTCGCATGTAACTTTATACCAGAATATAGCTGCATCATAAATAATATCTTCGACCCACTTGTTATCTGCAGTAATTTCAGTTGGAGTTACTTCGGGGCTTTCAAAATCATCGTCACACGATACAAAAGCAAGTGTAAAACATAGTAAGGTCGAGAATAGTATAATTTTGGTTGTATTCATTTTTGTTTTTTTTGAGTAGATTTTTCCGATTGATTTTCGGATTCGTATAAAGTGACAATTTGCATTAGAAACTTCAAACAGAATTTGAATATCCAGTTATCTGATATCGTTCTAGTGGACATCCACCCCATGAATCATCCGTAATGAATGTTCAATAGTTGGTGTGATTTCGGATAAGTATTCGTTTACGGCTTTGGTACTTCCGGGTAAAACATAAACAAGCGTTGAATCCATTAACCCGGCAATACTGCGGCTAACCAAAGCATTTGGTTTTTCAGCCCCGTATTTTAGGCGAATGTGTTCCATAATACCAGGAATCTCTTTGTCGAGTAGAGGTTTAACCACATCGGGAGTAATGTCTCTTTTTCCAAGTCCGGTTCCGCCAGTGGTAATTATAATGTCGTAATTCTGCTTTTTTGCCTCAAGCATGGCAGCTTCAATTTCAGCTTTATTGTCAGGAAGAATCTTTCTATTTGTTTCGAAAAACCTACCATAAGAATCAAAGAACTTTGCCATCAATTTCTCAGCCAAAGGTCCACTGCGGTCTTCGTAAATTCCATTATAAGCACGGTCACTTAAGGTTAAAACCAACACCCGAACAATACGCGGCTGATATTCAAAAGTCTCACCACCATTTAGTTTTCCTTCTTGAATCACCTTTGTAAAAATACCTTCAACCGGCATTACACAGTCTCCTATAAGTTTCATTATCTCACAACCATTGTGGCATTTTTTACCAATTTGGGTAACTTCTAGTACCACATCTTTGTGAACGAATCGGTCGAATACATTGGTTTTATGCAGCTCTAAACCTTCAGTGGTAATATTTTCGGCAAACACACCCATATCCAGTTTTGTCCCCGGTTTTTTAGCTTCCATTTTATGGTAGCTTTCAATACCCAGCAAACTAACCTGACGGTGCCAGTCTCCTGCATGTGCATCACCTTTTACTCCTTTAAAATCAAGCGTAATATTCTCAGTGGGTTGTTTGGTTGTTCCTTTTTTGACTGATGTATTCAGCGATAATATCTTAATTGTCGTCATATTATTCTTTTGTTTTGCTGATGAGTTTTATACCGTGCATTATCATGTTCTTATCAACAGCTTTGCACATATCGTAAATGGTAAGTAAGGCTACATTTACCGCGATTAATGCTTCCATTTCAACACCGGTTTTCCCAATACATTTACTCATGGCATTTACCTTTATTCCATCCTCCAAAACTTCAAAACCAACTTCCACTTTCGAAAGCTGCAAAGGATGGCAAAGCGGAATAAGATTGGAAGTTTGTTTCGCACCCATAATTCCGGCAATACGAGCGGTTGACAAAACATCACCCTTTTTTAGCGAATTGGCATTCACCTGCTCCATGGTTTCAGTATTTAGCTGAATAAAACCTTCAGCCTTTGCAATTCGGGTTTGGTCGGGTTTTGCCGAAACATCAACCATGTTCGCTTCCCCATTTTCATTTATATGTGATAATTTGCCCATGTCCTTTTATAATTAACCTCCAATATTGTAGAAGCTGTGATTATTACTTGTTTTTCCTTTCTCCGGTTTATTGTACAAAGCAGCTTGAAATGCTCCCTCTGCACCCAACTCTTTGGTACTGTATGATTTATTGCTGAATAAACATGGTTTTAAGTGTCCGTCGGCAGTTAAACGTAAACGATTACAAATGGAACAATTACCACCTTTTCCGCCTTCCACTTGCGAGAAAGAACCGCTTTCAAGGTCCATCTGACGAATAAACTGAATTTTCAGATTTTCTTTCTCACAGAAAGCTTTTAACTGAGCCAATTCGTCGGCATTGGAGCTTTCCATTTTAACCACATTTATTTTTACGGGTGTAAGTCCTTCCTGTTTTGCAGCCTGAATTCCATCAAACACATCTTGAATATTGCCGCCACGGGTTGTAACTTTAAACTTTTCAGGCGACAAAGTATCGAGGCTAATATTTACACGATTAAGACCGGCTTCTTTTAGTTCCGCTGCAAATTTCTTTAGAAATACCCCATTGGTAGTCATGCTCACCTCATCAATCGGTTCAATAGCCTTTAGCAGTTGCACGAGCTGAACAATTCCTTTTCGTACAAGCGGTTCTCCACCAGTCAGGCGAATTTTGCTTATCCCAAAATTCTCGGCACCAACTTTTGCAACTTCAGCAATCTGTTCCAAAGTAAGCACCTCGTTGTGACTCATTAAAGTAATACCTTCGGCAGGCATGCAATAGGTGCAACGCAGGTTGCAGCGGTCGGTAACCGATATTCGCAAATAGTTAATCTCTCTGTTAAAAGCGTCTAACATCTACTTTTTCTCCTTTCTTTATTTCCGAAACTCCAATGGGCACCATCATTAAACAATTGGCATTTACTAGTGCATTTATGTGTGCCGAGCCGTGGTATTCAATTTGAGTGAGCGTCAAATCATCATTCAAATAGGTCGGAATAAATTTCAATCTATCGTTCTTTCTTCTGAAATAATCTTCTGTTAAAGTTGCTTTCGTTATTTTGGGTTTTAAATCATAGCCCATCATTTTATACAAGAAAGGTTTCAGGTACAATTCAAACTGAACAAACGACGAAGCTGGATTTCCTGCCAAACCAAAACAATATTTATTTCCGTTGCGGGCAAAAATGATAGGTTTACCCGGCTGAACAGCGATACGAGTTACTAAAATTTCGAAGCCAAGTTCTTTAATTACCGATGGAATAAAATCAAAATCACCTTCAGAAACACCGCCCGACAAAATTACTACGTCACTTTTTTCGAATGCGTAAGCAATTTTATTTTTGATTTCGTCAAAATCATCACTGATAATTCCACCATATTTTCCCTTTACTTCAATTTCTTCCAACTGCGCCATCATTTGCGACGAATTGGAATTACGTATTTGAAAAGATTTTGGTTTTTCGTCAGGTTCGACCAATTCGCTACCGCTTGCAAAAACCGAAACCCTTGGTTGACGGACTACAGCAGGTTCTGAAATTCCGGCACCCGCTAAAACCGGTATGTGCCGCGCAGTAAGTATTGTGTGTTTTTGCAGAGCCAAATCACCAACTTTAACATCTTCGGCAATGTAACAAATATTCGATTTCGTTTTTGTGGTGGTAAAAGTCACTTTCCCATTATCCTCCTTCGAATATTCTACCATTACAACCGTGTCGGCACCTTCAGGAACAACAGCTCCTGTCATTATTTTTGCGCACTGATTTTCGCCAATAACTTTCTCCGGCTTTTTACCTGCCGAAATTACTTCAACGATTTCCAATTGGTTTGCGATATCATGCATGCGACAAGCAAAACCATCCATTGCAGATTTATTGAAAGGCGGCATGGCAATATCGTAAAAGGTGTCTTCTGCCAAAATCCTTCCGAGTGCATCTTTTAACTCAACTTTTTCCTGTTTCAGTTTAATAGAATTAGATAAAATTATTTCTAAAGCATCATTGAATTCAACCATTATTCTCCTCCTTCATATATCAACATATCGAGATGCAATCATTTGCAATTCGAAGCAAAAATACGGAATTGCAATAAATTACCACTCGGATAATTCAATTTATATTTGGAATAAATAAGAGGGTGATTGGGCGAATTATATTTGCTATATCTGATACAAGTCTCTCACGACAAACACACAGCTTTTTGCCATGTTTTACCTGCTGTGTTAAATTGTATTTTTTGACTAACTCTGGCATTTATGCCAGAGAGCAGAAACAATAAACAAATCGGGTTTTAGCCATTAATATAAGCATGTTGGACTAAAGTCCAGTGAACACTTTTTTTCTAATTCACCGACATAAATGCCGGCGTTAGTCATTTAAAATTCTCAAATAGTCTTGAAGACCGTTATCTAAAAATCCAGAAATTTACTGATTCAACTCATGAAAGAATTTCTTGGTCATATCATGAATTGAACGGTTGAACTCTTCCCGTAATTCCTTATGTGCAGTAATAAGTTTTAAACCTTCTTCGGTGAGTGTGGTTTTTCCTCCCTGTGCTCCACCACGTTGACGGATTAACAAATTAAAACCCAGTTCTTCTTCCATGGTTTGCACATTTCCCCAGGCTTTTCGATAACTAATCTCAAGCTTTTCAGCAGCTTCTTTTAACGAACTCATTTCGTGTATGGTTTTTAAAAGTGCAAAGTGGTGCGAAGTCATAATTGCACCTTTCTCCCGGTGATTAAGTTGAATTGAATAATCAAGAGAAATATTGTAGTATTTTGAACCTTTCGAACCAGCCATAATGTTTTGTATTAGTTATCCCTTGCCACAAACCGGGCAATTTGTATTTTTCTGAATGGAAATATTTGTCCACTCTAGAGTTAAAGCATCGAAATAAAGTAATTTGTTTTTTATTCAAATGCAATTTAAAAAATTACATCGGATTATTTCGAAGCAAACTACTTTTGTTGATAGAGTACATTGCCCCATCAACTTTTCTACTAAAATCACTTTTTTGTACGCTATAATACCGATACATTTGCAATTCAAAAGAAACTATTCATGACTGCTATAGATAATTTCAATCAACTGAAATCTCAACTCGAAGGTGATTTATTTATCGATAACGTACAACGTGTTTTGTACTCAACCGATGCATCGCAATACAAAGAAATGCCTTTGGCGGTTACCAAGCCAAAGAACAAAGAAGACATCAATAAAATTATTTCGTTTGCTACCGATAATAAAACATCAATAATACCACGCGGTGCAGGAACCTCACTGGCAGGGCAAGTAGTTGGAGATGGAATTGTAGTCGATATTTCGAAATACATGAATAAAATCCTCGAATACAATAAAGAGGAAAACTATGTGATTGTTGAGCCTGGAGTAAATTTGGCTGAGCTTAATCTTTTTCTTGCTGAATCCGGGATGCAATTCGGTCCGGAAACTTCCACCGCCAACCGTTGTGTAATTGGTGGAATGTTGGGTAATAATTCATGTGGTTTGCATTCGCTGGTTTATGGTAGTGTTCGCGAGCATATAAGGGAAATAGATGCAATTCTTGCCGACGGCTCGGAAACCGTTTTTAAGCCACTTACCAAAGATGAGTTCAAGGCAAAATTGAATGGAAATCCCAATAAACTGGAAAAAGCGATTTATGAGAATATAAACGAAATCCTTTCTAGTTCAATAAACCAAGAAGAGATTCGAACCAACTTTCCCGATCCAAAACTCACCCGCCGAAACATGGGATACGCCATTGATGTTTTAATGAATTCGGAGGTATTTACAGAAGATGGCGAAAAGTTCAACTTTTGCAAACTATTGGCTGGTTCGGAAGGAACACTGGCTTTTTCAACAAAAATTAAGCTGAATGTAATTCCTCTTCCACCAAAATACAAAGGTTTGGTTTGTGCTCATTTTAATACTTTGGAACAATCGTTGCTTGGAAATTTGGTGGCTCTAAAACACAAACCAACTGCCATTGAATTAATGGACGATCCGGTAATGCAGGCTGCCAAACAAAACATTGAGCAAAACAAAAATCGCTTTTTTGTAAAAGGCGACCCGGCAGCCATGCTAATGATTGAATTTTCGTTTGAAACTGAAAAGGAATTAAACGATACTGCTGCCGCACTCGAAAAAGATTTATGCGAAGCCGGTTTGGGTTATCACTATCCACTTGTTACCGGAGAAGATAAAATTAAACGTGTTTGGGCTTTACGAACTGCCGGATTGGGTTTGCTCTCCAACATTCCCGGAGATAGAAAAGGAGTTCCCGGAATAGAAGATACTGCTGTTCATCCCGAATATTTACCCGATTACATTGCTGATTTTAAAAAGGTTCTGAAAAAACTTGGTTTAAAAAGTGTTTTCTACGCACACATTGCAACTGGCGAAATTCACTTCCGCCCTCTAATTAATTTTAAGGATACAAATGACGTAGAGATTTTTAACACCTTGATGAACGAAGTAGCAACTTTGGTGAAAAAATATCGGGGCTCGATGAGTGGAGAACACGGCGACGGTCGTGTGCGTGGAAAATTTATCCCGTTTATGTTAGGTGAGAAAAGCTACGAGTTTGTAAAATCTGTAAAAAAAGCATGGGACCCCAACAATATTTTTAATCCAGGTAAAATTGTAAACTCGCCTCCAATTACCGAAAATCTTCGTGTTGTTCCGGGCAATCCAACTCCCAACTTCGAAACATATTTCGATTTCACAAAAAATAACGGACTGATGCGCAGCATTGAAAAGTGCAACGGCTCAGGTGATTGTCGAAAAAGTGAAAAAATTGGAGGTACACTTTGTCCCACTTTTATGGCTACCCGCGATGAGGATAAAAGTACTCGTGGACGCGCCAATATTTTACGCGAATTTCTTTACAACAACGAAAAAGAAAACGCTTTCGATAGCCAGGAAATTTACGACATTCTCGACCTCTGTATCTCCTGCAAAGCCTGTAAAAGCGAGTGCCCAAGTAATGTGGATATGGCAAAACTAAAAGCCGAATTTTTGCAGAATTATTATGATATTCATGGTATTCCATTGCGCTCGCGTTTAATTGCTTATTTGCCACGCCTTAATAAACTGGCAATGGTATTTCGCCCTATTTCTAATTTTGTAATGAATACTGCTTTGCTGAAAAATGCCATTGGTTTCTCTACAAAAAGAACAGTTCCGCCACTTTCAAAAATTACATTAAACCGTTGGGTGGGCAACGGAATTCCAAAGCCGGAAACAGAGTCAAAAGGATTGGTTTATTTGTTTAACGATGAGTTTACCAATTATAACGAAAGCGACATTGGAATTAAAGCAATTCTTCTTCTAACAAAACTGGGTTACGAGGTAAAAATTCCACAAACCAAAGAAAGCGGTCGTACTTTCCTTTCGAAAGGATTGGTAAAAACCTCTAAGAAAATTGCCACTGAAAATGTGAATCTGCTAAAGGCTATTATTTCAGAAGAAACGCCTTTAATTGGAATTGAACCTTCGGCAATACTTGCCTTCCGCGATGAATACCCGGAATTAGTTGAAAAAGAATTACAAGCTACTGCCGAAAAGCTAGGAAAAAGTGCTTTGCTTTTTGAAGAGTTTATCGCCACTGAAATAAAAAAAGGAAACATTCAAGAATCGGATTTTAC
>JAUVDE010000068.1 GCA_030595485.1 Draconibacterium sp. | reverse complement strand
CAAATTTTTCGGCTGATTAATATCGTAAATTTCTTCCTGTAACTTTAATGCTTTAGCAAGAATATTTTTCTCTTTACTATCGAAACCGACAAGTTGTTTCTCAAGCCCTGCAATTTTTTCCATAAGTTTTGAATCATTGGGTTTTGACTCTAACTCTATCCTTGCATATCTTAAATTCTTTCGCGCCGTCCACAGTTCCCGCAATCCAACAAGAATTTCATTTCTTTTGGCATTTAATCTTGCAATTTCCCGGGCTTGTTGATATTGTGGAGTTTGGCTGTTATTCTGAAATTCAATGCCTTGCAGTATTTCTATGTTTGAAAATATGCCAACCGTATCGTTTTCTATCAGCAAATGGTAGCTTCCCGGTTGCAAGCCACCAACCTTTAGTATTTCCTTATTCAAATTATTAAAATCGGGATAGTCTTTTATTTGTTCCTGAAGATTTCCAGGCAATACCCATGGCAAAGCATTCGCTTGAAATTGAAAAGAGAGATTACCGGTTGAGTAATTCACATTTTGTAAGTGTCCATTTTTAACACGAGTATGATCTAATTCTTCATCAAAAACATTTAAAAACACAGAACTAACCGTGTCGGCATCATGCATTTGATTTAAAAAAGAACAAGCCATAATAACCATTCCCAAAGCATCGGGATGAACTCCATCGGAGATTATCGTAAAATCAGGATTCGACTTTCGCTGCTCGTAGGTAAAATCATTTAAAGCATACCTAAGGTCAACAAAGGGATAATTATTCTGATAAGCCACCTCCTGTAACCAAGAACCATAAAGCGCTAAAATACCGTTGTACTCTTCACACATTTCCGGTTTATCTTTAAACCATGGTTTCTGAATCCCTTGTTTTGAGTCAAACATGGTTGGTGTCATTAATATTGAAGTTGCCCCAGTATTTTTAATCGAGTCCAACAAAGCACTCATATCCTTTTTGTATTCTTCGTAAATTCCACGTTCAAAAGGTAAATAAGAAGCATCATTCATTCCCAAAAGAATAGGAACAAAATCGGGATTATAACGCGCCACTTCATCTCCGAAACGGAACAAAGCATCGGCAGCTTTATCGCCACTAACGCCAGCAGTGTGTAGCTTTAAACGATGCTCCGGATATCGAGTGAAATAAAAGTTCTCGATGTATTGTGAATACTGGCACCGATGTGTAATACTATTGCCTAGAAATACAATGCTGTTACCATTTTGAAATTGGCTTTTTGCAACTTGTCCGTTGACAAATCCAATAGAAAACAACAGGAAAAAAAGTGCAATCACATTCTTCATTAATTTAATTCTTTTCATCTTAAAATATTATTTCCATTCTAATTTTGCAACAAATAATCCCTTTTTATCCCAACCAGTATTCGAAATATACCATCCATTAACTGAGACTTTAATTGATGCAGGAAATTGTTATTTCTAACTTGTCAGCTTTATCCAACTCAATATTTTTAATCTTAACATTAAAATGATTATTTTTTTCGACTAAATCAGATTGTAACACATTGCCATTTAACACAACTTTAACATCCGTTGATTTCTCACTCAATAAAGATTTTAAATTGATTTGATTCAAATTCAGAGTTCCATAGGATATATTAATAAGGCATTGTTGAGTATTCCCATTTAACTTTTGAGCAAAACTACCCCAACCTTCGGCAACAATAAAAGCAGATTCAAAATTCTCAGGATTCATTTTAGGATTAAATCCGATAACACCATTTGGTCCGTTATAGGTGAATCCACTTGCCGATACAAATGGAGCATATCCACTCATTGCACGGGTATAATGGTTTCCATATTCAATTTCATTGTATGGATTCCTGCGTTTAGCCGCATAACGTTTATGAACCGCCTCTTCAACCTTTAAGGCCTCTTCAACCAATCCTTCGGAAATTAGAGATGCAGCCAGCTGGTGCTCCTGTCCTGTCCATATTTCACTAAAATAACCAACAACCAATTTTTCCCATTCGTTTTTTATTTCACCGGGGGCTTTATCCGCTCCACCTTTTGGAAAAGTACACATGATTATTCCTGATTCATCATTATCGGCATACCACCGTCTTATTGGTATTTCTGCTTTGGCAAGATAATCGCCATAATTATCCACAAAATTGTATTTCATGATTGACTGTAGTGCCATTTTAACTTGATTATTTGGAAGAATGTCTCCTAATCCCATTTGTGTTGACCAGTATTGTCCAAGTAACTGATCAGTATGACATCCAATGTTTGAATTTGGCGCTTCCAGATGTTCTGGATCTAATTCCTGAATAAAATATTCACCGTTGAATAATTCAGATGAAATATTTTTAGATGCCAAATAAGCAATATTTGTGCAAGTTTTCGCAAAACGCTTGTCGCCCATTTCCATCGCCATTTCAGCACCTGCTTTTAAAGAAGCAGCATAAAGACCACTAATCCAGGTAATTTTACCATACCACATTCGATCCAGAGTATTGTATTGAATACCTTCCAATACACCATCTGCTTTACTTGTCTTCTCTTGATCTTGATTAATCATGTATTGGATACTTTTTTTGATCTTCAACCAATTATTATTTAGGAAGGATCTATCCGCAGACATCGTGTGTTCACGATAAATCCGCATGATGGTTCCGGCATGGCCATCAATAGCGTGACCTCTTCCATCATGGCGACCAGACTTTGAGAATTCACCTCTGTAACCTATTATTCCATTTTCATTGTAGGAAAGTCCTAAATCAATTTGCTCACGAAGTTGTCGCGCCAAATTTGGAAAAACCCGACCAAGTGCTTGTTCGTAATGAAATACATGGGTACAAGTTCCTTCACCAAGGTAAAGACCTTCCATGGTATAAAATCGTCCTTCATTATCAGGGTCATTAGTTAAATCATCAAATCGTACGCACACGTTAGTAGCTAATGTGCTTACATTTACAAATGTCCGGTCGAGAAACCATTTAGGCAATGATGAATTGTACCATGTTTTATTCCAGTTTATTGTAGCATCGAGCAACCACTTGTTTTCTATTACATAGTTACTAACCGATGCGGCATCGGCAAACTTTGATGAATAGTAATGTCTTAAGTTTTCTATATTCTTCCAATGATGTGCTCTGTCCCATAAATGTACATTTGGGTAATACCAACTTACCAGATAAGTAAAAGTTTTGCTTTCACCTTTTTTCAGTTTTATATTACCCGAAACGCTTCCTACTAACTGTTCACCAAGATTGATATTTGCCTCTGTACTTTTGGGCTCTCCAAAATACATTGGCAAACCTTTCTTTTCTGATGCTTTTGCCGAGCTAACACCATCTTCCATTAAGGTAAGTGACATACTTCCCCAATCAGCCAAATCATTTTTGTATTCCTGAGGACCTTCACAAATTAATCGGGTAAAACCATTTCCACTTTCCGTCCTGTTTTTGTGTGAGCCCTCTTTTCCATTTCCGGTAAAAAAGCAAGACATATTTTGCAGCCAACCAGTAATCTCCACATCAATCTCGAAATCTGTAGTGTTGCTAATCGTATATTCAAGAACTGTAAGTGGCAGCCCCGAGTTTTCAGCATCGGTTGGTATAAATGGCGAATAGGCTTTTAGTGTAGCAGAAACTGGTAATTTCTCATCATTATAATAAACTTTTCCAACAGGATATTCACCCTCGAATCGAATATCGGAAAAACCAGATTGGTTTAAAGCACGATAAAAGGTTCGATAACCTTGTTGAATTTTTAATCCAAAACCATTTTCAAATCTTTTTTCCTGAGTTTGAGGATTTACATAAAACCGATGTCCACCTTCGTTGCCCGGATCTAACATAGAGACATTAAAAACATCCCAGTTCCAAAGTTGCCCATCTCCACCAAGGTAAACCTGGCCTGTGCAAATTCCACCTACCGGCATGCCAATGTATTTTAACTGATCGGTTTCGATTGATTGGGCGTTTACAAAAAGTAACACTGCCAAAAATATTAATACTACTCTTTTCATTATATAATTAAATTTCTGTCAAGTCTATTTATTCTTCAACTCCCAACGTACCAAATAACATTCCGGTCCGTTATGAATCATTGAAATTCCCCAGCTCAGTTCGGGCTTTGCTTTTTTTCCTGTTAAATCGGCACGAAACGCTCCGGGTGCATTGGGGCGTTTATTCTTCGGAATTTTCACAGACAATGGCTGTGTTGAAAAGTCAACACCATCGGCTGCAAATTCAAAGGTGCTGCTAATTGAAGCAAGACAGGCTATTCCCGCGTCTTGTTTCCATAAAAATACTTCGTGGCTTTTATCCAAAATTGGATTGCCATTGTATTTCCGAAATGGTCCTTGTGGATTATCGGAGAAAGCCACTCCCATTTTGGTGTGGGCAGGACCTCGTTTGCCATCCGTATATTTTCTGCCTTTGTAGTACAACCAGAATTTGTTTTCATTCTTAATCAATACCGCATCGTCAACCCGATAACTGTCAAATTCATCATGATTATCACTAACACTTATTACCGGATTGGTTTCGCATCGAACAAACGGACCTTCTGGCGAATTTGCTTTGGCTACTCCAATGGCAGTATAATCATTGGTGGAGTTATTTTCAAAAATTCCGTCCGGATTGCTTGGCGTTGGTTGTACTCCAGTGTAATACAAAAAGTAAACTTCTTTTTCCTCTATAACATTTGGTGTAAAAGTAGCCTGACTGTCCCATGTGCCTTTTTCTCCCAGACCTAACACTTCTCCAATTTCGTTCCAGGTATAACCTTTGTCTTCAGAAACTGCACACCAAACTGCCCCCCAATAACCGGCAGCCTGTCCCAATACTTTAGTGTAATACACGTAGTATTTTCCATCTATTTCTATTACATCACTATTGTCGCGACGGGTAATCCCCTGTTCGTAACCAATACCTTTTACATCTTCAAATTCAAAACTTTTGGTGGTAAAATAACTTTTAATCTCTTCAAGCGATTTTGGTATTTCTGATTTACAAGAAACCAAAGCCAATAGCATAATAGCCAATATATTAATTGTAGATTTCATAATTTAAATATTAGATCCAAGACACAAGAATCAAAACACAAGAGAAGAACATATTCATTCTAGTGCCAAAACGCTTACATCTTGAATTTTTATAATTTATTTCCATTCTAATTTTGCAATAAATAATCCTTTCTTATCCCAACCCGTATTTGAAATATACCAGTCGTTTTCAGTCAACTGAATAATTTCTGAAGCATGTGTAAGTAGTTCGCAAACAAAGTTTTCTATCGGAAATTCATCCGGAGTTTCTGACCAATAAACATGTGTTTCGTTGTACTTTGTCATGGCCCGGCAAATAAACAAGTAATACAATCCATCCTTTTTTATCACAAATGGACTTTCAGCATCACCACCCCAATCAACCTCAAAAGCTTGTGTATGCACAATTTTCGGACCGCTCCAGTGTTTTAAATCAGGACTAGTTCGCACAGCAACACACGAGCGCAAATCAACTTCACTAAAAGTACGGGTGTAATAAAAATAGTACAAGTCGCCATCTTTAAGAATATAAGAATCGCGCGCATGACCAGGATCGCTGAACATTGGATTTAAACCGTGGCGCTCCCAGTTAAACATGTCTTTTGAATCGGCTCGGCAAAGTTGTCCCCAGCTGGCATAATTTGGTGCGTTTTCTTGCCGGTTACCGATATTGTAAAACATGTGCCACTCACCATTTTCAGCGTAAACATGTGGCGCCCACAATACACGTTCAACACCATCCTTAGCATGCAAAGCATAATCATGGTCTTCCCATTTTTCCTGCGTAAAATTATCAGCAGAAATATGAAATAATTTGTTTTCTCCTGTCCATGGATTTATAGGTTTGTGCCCAATAATTCCGTAAGCATGCCACTTTCCCTGTGGTCCTTTTGCAAAACAGTGATCGTTGGTGTACCAGGTTGTGTCTTCTTTAAACCGTGTATCATTCGGATTAAAAATGTGCTGCCAATCACCAACAATTGTTGGCGTCTGTACTTTATGAACCTGAACTGATTCTGTTTTATTCTCTTTTGTGTCACAACTCTGAGAAAAAAGAAATGCCAAACACAGAACTGATAGTCTAACTTTGTTCATACTCCGTTGATTTAAAATTCATTTTCAATAAAAGCTCCAAAACTTAGATACTTCTTATATAAACGTTTGTATTTCTCAACGTTCTCGGGTATTGGGAAATACTCCGTTTCGATACCACCGCCCATCTTTTCCTGAGCTTCGGAAGTTGTTGCATAAACACCTGCGGCAACAGCTGCCATCATTGCACTACCTAAAGCACAAACTTGTTCTGAATGAGCTACCTTTATTGGCATATTTAATACATCGGCCATAACTTGCATTACAAAAGGCGATTTTTTAGCCACACCACCCAAAGCAATTGTGCCATCAATTCTTATTCCTTCCTTAATAAAACGATCGTTTATAGCTTTTGAGCCAAATGCGGTTGCCTCCACCAAACCACGGAATATTCGTGGTGCATCAACGCCTAACGATAAACCGGCAATGGCACCTTTTAATTCCTGATTAGCATCCGGAGTACGTCGACCATTCATCCAATCTAAAGCAACTACATTATTTTCATCAATTGGAATTTGTGCTGCTGCTTCATTAAGCTTGGCTATTAATTTATCCGATATTTCGCCAATTAGCTTCTGTTTGGTTTCCTGATTAATCAGAGTTGTATCTTCCAAAATAGTATTAGGCCATTCGAGCAACTTCTTAAACCAAGCATATATATCGCCAAAAGCCGACTGCCCAGCTTCTAAACCAAGCATTCCCGGAACTATTGAACCATCAACCTGACCGCAAATTCCATTTACCAATTTGTCGCCAACTTCTTCAAGCGGTGCAATTAACATATCGCAAGTTGAAGTACCCATTACCTTTGCTACATGGTAGGGTTTTATTTCAGCACCAACGGCACCAAGGTGTGCATCGAATGCACCGACACCCACCACCACATTGTTTGAAAGACCAAGTTTATCGGCCCAATCTTGCGATAAATTTCCAGCAGCAACATCACAGGTGTAAGTGTCTTTAAAAAGTCGATCTCTTAATCCCGACAATAAAGAGTCTAAAGCCACTAAAAATTCTTCTGAGGGCAGACCATCAAATGCCTCATGCCACATTGCTTTGTGTCCTGCCGCACAACGACTTCGTTTTAACGTTTTCGGATTGGTATTTCCGCATAACAAAGCAGGAATCCAATCGCAATGTTCCACCCACGAATAAGCTGCGCGTAAAACACCAGCGTCTTCACGAATTACATGCAACACCTTAGCCCAAAACCATTCTGAAGAGTATATTCCCCCTTCGAATTGCGTATAATCAATCTCCCATTTTTTTGCCAGTGCATTAATTTCATTCGCTTCATTAATCGCCGAATGATCCTTCCATAATACAAACATGGCATTTGGATTTTCTTCGAAGCCAGAAGTTAATGCTAAGGGTGTCCCTTTTTCGTCAACAGCTATGGGTGTTGAGCCGGTAGTATCAACGGAAATACCGACAACCTGTTGAGCTACACCATCCGGTGCATTTTTTAAAGCCTCAGTTATTGTAAACTCTAAACCTTCAAGGTAATCTAAGGGGTGTTGTCGAAACTCATTTTTTGATGGATTACAATATCTTTCTTTTTTCCAGCGTGGATATGCAAAAACGGCTTGCGCTACCTCTGTTCCATCTTCAATATCTACTATTAAAGCACGAACTGAATCGGTACCGTAATCTAAACCAATGGTATATTTAGCCATAATTCTTTACTTTACTATTTATTGTTTTAACCACCCTAATTCAGCAATAGAAACCGATTGATGATTGGCAAAATGTTCATCTTCCGGTCCGCAAGAAGTTGCATATTCTTTTCCTTTATACGAAAACACTTCCATGCCATGTCCAAACATTGTTGTTAGTGTATTTTCGTAATAATCAAAATGATCCGGATTATCGGAAACGACCACAATTGTTTCGGTATAACGACGATGTGCATATGTGAAAAACAAATACCAGAGACCGTTTCTTTCAAGCAAAAATGGCGATTCCAATAAAGTTGCAAAGTTGTTATCGTTAATTCCCATAATGGTTTCAGGTTCGTCGAAATGCACAAAATCTTTGGTGCGAATACGAAGTACTTGCGACTGTTTTACTCCCTTATTTCCTGTTGACACTACATGAATCCAATATTTGCCATCGTCACCTTTCATTATATGCGGATCGCGTGTTGAATTCCAAAGTTTATCGGGTAAAATGTAAGTTCCCGAAGCTTCCCAATTCTTTAAATCGTCTGACCAATATATTTCCAGTTCTCGATCTTTGGGCCATACTTCAACAACCATTGCATATCTGTTCGATTCATCGTGCCACACCACATAAGGCGCACCCAAGTATTCGGTTCCTTTACTTTCGTTAATTGCCATGGGTAAACGTTCCCAATCTTTAGTTGGCATTGTTGTTTTTAAATGTCCCAAGTATGGATGGTAACGATACAAACCTTTTCCTTCCGGTGGATACGGGTTATTAATTCCAAACCAGTGAAGCGTGCCTTCTTTGTCCTCAATTAAACAATGGTCGTTTGTAAACCACTTATTTTCATCAAAATCAGGCAAAGGTTTGGCATCAAAAGCTTTTTTGCTTTCACCTTTTAGATAGGGAATTTCAGCACGTTCAACTAAAGTCTTATCCTCGATGGTTGAACCATCCTTTTTTACGTTTATTTGGCATGAAAGAAACAGACTCGAAAGAATTGTAAGTAGCAGTAAATTTCTCATGTTACTTTTCTATTTTAAATGAATAAGCATATTCTGAAATCTCCCACTCGGGATTATAAACCGGCATTTCAATTTCAATATTTTTGCCTTTTTGTTTCCAGTTTAGTTTCGCACTAACGCCAAGCATGGTAACTTTTGAACCTGCTTTGGGATTAATAGCCTTAACAACTAACTTTTCCCCTGGCCACTTTGGTGAAATCGCAAAAACAGCTTCATCGTTTTCGGTAAAGAAAAGTTCTTTTACTGCTTTCTCTGGTTGCTGTTCTAAGGTTTGTTTGATAATATAATCGGCAGTGGTGTAACTATCACCATCCTTTATTAGTTTAAAATTCCGATCACCATCTTCGCTCCATTGCCACGAAGTTTTGTATTTATGCGAACCATAAATTGCCTCGCCATTTACTTTTAACCATGCACCAATTTCCATTAAACGTTGCTGCTGAATAACCGGAATTTTACCGTCGGCTGAAGGTCCAACATTCAAACAAAGGTTTCCTCCCATACTTACAATATCGCAAAGCATTAGAACCAACTCTTTTGCAGTGGCATAATCGGATAAATCTTCATCGCGATTGTAGCCAAACGATAAACCAATTCCCCTAATTTCTTCCCAGGCAGTTGGAATATCCAGAGGTTCGCGCAAATATTCAGTGGTAAAATACCCACCGTGTTTATGTCGACTACCATTAAACCAACGGTCGTTAATTACCACATAATCTTTACAAGGCGAATCGTTAAACAACCACTGAATTAATTCATTACTTTTCCAATAACTATCGTCCTTTTCCCATTCACCATCGGCATAAATCAGGTCGGGTTTGTAGCGGTTTACCAAATCTTTAAACTGAGGATGGTAATGTTCATCAACAAATTTTTCGCTACCCATTTGGTACCACGGATGATACCATTCGTATAAACTGTAATACAATCCGGCTTTTAACCCAGCATTGCGCATCGCCTCCATATAGGGTGCAAGTAAGTCTCGCTTGGCTCCAACCTTGGCTGCATTCCACGGGAAATGTCGGGCATCCTGTGCATGTTCATTGGGCCACAGCGCATATCCATCGTGGTGTTTCGAAGTTAGAATTACATATTTTGCACCGGCAGCTTTAAAAAGTTCAGCCCATTCAGTTGGCTCGTACAATTCCGCCTTAAATAGTTTGCCAAAATCATAGTAACTCGATTCTTCACCGTATACTTTATTCTGAAATTCAGGGATGGCCTTATTGTCTGGATTATTATTTCCAAATATGCTATTCGAATACCACCATTGTTGGTACCACTCGGTATAGGTTCCGGCCGGAGAATAAGCAGGCACGGAATAAGGTCCCCAATGAATAAAAATTCCAAACTTTGAGTTAGCAAACCATTCTGGTGTTGGCCTACTGTCCAGAGACTCCCAATTATCTTCGTACTGTTTTTGTGCAAAAGAAGTGTGGCTTCCAACAAAAAAAACAGCCAATAATAAAATAATAGCCTTTTTCATTTTTGTTTAATTAATTTGATTTCAGTAAAGGTTTGTAGTAATTCAATAGCATTTCACCTGCTTCCTCAAGTGATTTTCCCCAGACAATTATACCTTCTTCATGCCCAGCCATAACAAGAATAGAATCCTGACTAGCTTCCGTTTTTTGAACAATACTTTCTATTTCATAGGCCATTTCTGGTGTGCCATACAAAATATTAGACGAAGTGGTTGGCAAATTATTTAAATATTTATCCCACATTGCTTTATGGTGAATATGAATAACTGCACCAACTTCCGGAAGTGCATCGTAAATAACTGCATGACTTAAGGATTCGGCTGAAGCATTAATTTTACCTGTACAAATCAATGAGTTATCATTAACGGACCAGGAATTCACCAAAGGATAGTGATCTTGATTTAAGGCGACTAATCTTCCTGTTGCGGTTCCTGAAATATAAAAACCAGCTGCATTTGACCTGATTGAAATATTACCGTATCCAATCCCATTGGAATATGCACCAATGAGACCTGACTCATACATAATGTCTCGCCACTTATTTAAATCTGAGAAAATATTTGAAGGCAGATTAATATGCTCATCTATCCGCTTACAATTAAATTTTATAAATCCTTCGTCTAAATTTTTCATAATGTTTTCAAGCTTGAAATAAAATAACTCAGTAACAACACTTTCCTACTTTTATTTCTAATTCACTTCCAATTCATCTTTTGATGGAAGTGCAGGGAAAGTAGCATGCGGCTCAGCTTGGTACCAAAAAGCTACCGATGACACATCACTTTTTTGTGGAAGATAACGACCACCACTTCTCCAACCCAAATCCTGAATGGTAACTTTCAAATCTTTTTCGAAACGAATAGGGTCGGTAATGTGCCAACGATACATTCCAAAACGTTGGTTAGCTTTGTAATTTCCATCTGGACGAATAACCTGATGCAAACCGGCATATGCAGTAGAAAATTCTTTGTATTGGCCACCCCTGTCAAAATTATATGATCCACAGAAATAGTCTTCTAAACCCGTCCCACAAATTGTCGGAAATTTTTTATCGCCATCCATGTAAAACTTAATTTCACCTTCGCCCCACCAGCCATTGTTATTTACCTGCTGAGCCAAATAAGTTCCAACATATTGCCCTTTTCCTTTTATGCCATCGATAATAGTAACCGGTGTTTTGTATGGGTTTGGATTTACACGTCGAAATTGTGCGTGAAAATAGGCTGCATCTTCAGGAACGTCTGTCAAACAATAATCTATTTGATAATATAAACGCATTGCTTTTTCATCGATATTTTCCATGGTAATTTTGCACTTTTTGCGGAAAGGCATTTGCCAGTAGCAGTTAAAAGCACTTCCGGGATTTACACAAACGGCCAATGAATTTAGGTGGGCATATTCTCCCCAGCCCATTCCAAAAAAATCGCCTACCGGACATTCAACGGAAGCTTCTTTTTCATCATCCCAATAAACTCTTAGAATAGAATTTCGCCAGGTTCCGGTGGGTGTCATCCAAATATGCTGAATACAACCCGACTCGTTAATTTC
>JAUVDE010000246.1 GCA_030595485.1 Draconibacterium sp. | reverse complement strand
TTGTTCCATTTTACATCGGCGTAACCAAGGTCGTCGGCGAGGAAGATTAGGATGTTGGGTGGAGTCTCCGTTTTCCTTACAGTATTTGCTGTGCAAATTGTAGCCCCTAAAAAAAACAATATTGTTTGTAGTATTCTCATTACTATTTGTGCTTTTCTTTTAAGTTGAAAAATGTATCTGAGACATTGTTTTTTCTCAAATAACCCTGAATATAACTAAGCACATCGGTATTTGTATCTGCCACATTTTCCTGTTCAGAAATGCCGCTACCACCATCCATTTTATAAAGTTCCATTTTGCCTGAATGAAGGATACAAGCTTTCCAATTCCCGTAGCGTACATATTGTTTATAACGGTCTTCTGGAATGTACTTTTTTAGCTTTTCAATTAAGGCTTTATGTTGTGGTTGCTTAGCCAGATTCACCCATTCCTCTGGGTCATCTTCAATATTATATAACTCCTCTGAACCATCGTAATAATGAATATAACTCCATGCTTTTGTATGAATGGCGTGGTTGCCATGTGCAATTGTTGTAACGGTTGCTTCATCCCATTTGGCGTTGGGATTTTCAATTAAAGGCAACAAACTTTTTCCCGATAAACCCTCTTTTTTCGGGAGGTTTGCCATTTCTACTAAAGTTGGATAAATATCAACTAAATTAACTGGTTGATTGCATTCTGCGGCAGGCTTAAAATCGCCTGTTGACATACCTTTGGGAGGAATGATAATAAATGGAACGCGCGTAGAGTTTCTCCAGGGCGTATGTTTTCCCCAGTGTTCTTTTTCACCCAAATGCCAGCCGTGGTCGCTGAATAATACAATCCATGTATTTTCGGCATTTTCGCTACAATCCAGCGCATCAACCAATTTCCCAACTTGTGCATCGGCAAAGGAAATTGCGGCGAGGTAACCACGCACCATAGGTTTCCATTGTTCGTATTTGAGGCAGGTTTCGTGTTTTCCCGAAGTCCATGCACCATGCGCCAAATGAACGCCCGGAACAGGGACATCGTTTAAATCGTTGGCAACTGTTTTGGGCAAAACTATCTCATCCAAATCATATAAATCGAAATATTTTTTCGGCACATAAAACGGCTGGTGAGGGCGATAAAAGCCACAAGCCAAAAGAAACGGTTTTTTATGACTTTTCTGAAGTTGTTCCACTCCCCACAAAGCAATCTTCCCATCGGGCATTTCGCTGTCTGGAATATCAAATTCGCAATAATCCCATGTTGAATATTTGTTATCCGGGCGGTCGATTAAAGCACCCGGATTTTGCGGAAGCGTTACATCAAATCGTTTAATGTATTTTGTGGGGTCCATGCCTTCAATGTTCATTTCCGCTTCGTTAACCGGACCACCAATGTGTCGGGTATCGGGACCACAATTGTCCCAGTTTTCAGGAATTTCGCAGCCGTAGCCATGGTTTATTTTTCCTGCCCCCAACGATACGTAACCATTCTGCCGAAAATAAAGCGGAAAACCAACTGCATCGGAATAATCGCTATAAATCCCTCTGTTGTTGTAAACCCCATTTTGCTCGGGGCGTTGTCCGCTTAGAATTGCGGCACGCGATGGTCCACAAATTGGTGAAGTACAATGAGCATTGCTAAACAGCACACCTCGTTTTGCCAAGCGGTCGATGTTTGGCGTATGTACTTTACCCGGGTAACCGTCCATACAACCAACCCAATCAGCCATGTCGTCCACCACAATCAATAAAATATTGGGTGAATTATTTTGAGCAAAGCCAAATGATGCTACAAAACAAAACAGAAATGAAACTATTATTTTCAGCTTAAACATATTTATGAGCAATTATTATAATTCATCAAGCGGGATACTCAGAAAACGTAAAGTTCTATTCCTATCGGTTTCGTAAATCAATTCGAGGTTTTTACTATCGGCAGAAATTTGTGATGCTGAATAGGCAAAAGCACCTGTTATAATTTTCTTTATTTGAAATGATTTCCCGTGGTCGGTAGAAATTGCAATCTGACCATCTTTGCGCGCTTCGTTTGACGGAAATGTAGCGTACAAATCCCAGGAACCTTTCTTCTTTTTAGGTCCTTTAACAACAGATCCCATGCAGGCTACTGACGGCAAAGTTGCATCGGTTTCTATTGTCGACCACGATTCACCGCCATCTTTCGAAAATGCTTTTTTGCGTTTTGGTTCACCTCCCTGATTTCGAGAAATAATAAGCAAGTCACCATTTGCTACCTCCACAACCTGACATTCATTTGGGAAACCTTTCTCAGGGTCTTCCAATGGTTCTGAGCGTTGCCAGATTTCTCCATTATCGTCGCTCCATGCCGAAATTATTTCCCAGCTTCGCTCTACTTTATCGCCTTTAATTACGGGAACCGTTCCCCAAAGTGAGGTGATAATTCGCCCTTTGTGCTTTCCCTTTTCAAGCTGAATCATTGCACCCGGCGTATTGGCATTTAACCAATGGGCAGGTTTCACCGATTTTGTTATATCCACTGGCTCCGACCACGTTAAACCATCATCGTTACTAATAATTGTAAAGGTTAAGATGTTTACTTTTGGGTCGTCGTAACCCGGCTCAGCCATTTTTATCCAGCCCGAATTTCGTGCATGCCGTCCGTAAGGAAAGCGGGCAAACATCATCATAATTCGTCCATCTTCGAGCTGCACGGTTAAAGGGTCGTTAATTGAGTTCATTCCATCTTCGTAAGCAACAATTTCGGGTCCCCATGTTTTTCCGCCATCTTCGCTTCGTTTAAGAACAATATCGTTTTGAGCATGGTCGTGCAAACCCAATCGGCGCTCTGTAAATGCTATTGTTGTTCCTTTGTTTGTAACCAGTAACGAAGGAATCCGATAGCCGTATTCTTTAGCATCTTTTCCATGCCCGAGTTTTGGAGTACCTTCCGGAATATCTCTGACTTCGAACACGACACTTCCGGTTTTTGCTTCAATTTCTGGGGTATTTTTTGTTTGTGCGAATATGCTTGTTATCGAAAACAAGAGGAAAATTAGTATTGTTGTTTTTTTCTTCATTGGTTGTATTATTTTGTTTTTTAGTTCCCTTCTCGACGAGCTGGCAGAATATTCTAGTATTTCCAAGCTTTTCCAGCTTCGTACATGGCAACTATGTTTGCAGTGGGAATATCATCCTGGAAATTATGTGTTGGTCCAAGAAAAAAACCACCGCCACGTGCCATATCCTCCAAGAGTTTTTTTACCTCTACTTTTACTTCTTCGGGAGTTCCGTGAGGTAATAAATCCTGCTCGTCAACTCCGCCCGAAAAACACAGTTTATCTCCAAATTCAGCTTTTAATTCAGTAGGTACCATTCCATTAGCTTTAACTTGAATTGGATCTAAAACTTCAACCCCCGCTTCCATAAACGATGGAATTAAATCGCGTATGCTTCCGCAAGAATGCTGGTAGTAATGGGCTCCATATTTTTGTGCCACTTTATTCATTTTCATAAAGGCCGGTTGAATATATTCTTCCCACATGGGAATATCCATTAATAATCCCGACTGCGTTCCAAAGTCATCACCTAAACGGAAAAAGTCGATTTTACTATTCGCTGACTTTAACATTTTCTCAATAAAAGGAATCTGAAACTCAAGGATTTTATCGATAAGTTTCTGCAGAAATTCAGGATTCATATAAGCTTCCATCAAACTACGTTCAACTCCCAAAAGTGGTTGTATTGGAGACTGAAATATTCCAGGTGAAGCAATTCCTGGCGCAGTCATAATTGCGTAGTCTTTGTATTTATCGCACTGTTCCTCTAACTTCGAAAAATCGTACCAATCGAACTGGGGCCAATTGTAATTTTCTAAATCTTCAATGGTTTGAGCATTGGCTAAAGGATGGCTTACTTCATTCCAATAACCTGCCCCATCGCTAAATTTGGTGAATTGCCATTCCACTCCCCACAAATCTCTTTTATTACCATTTTCGAGTTCCAACTCTGGACCAACATATTCTGGTCCAACCCAACGAAAATCGATATCTAGTTTTTCAAAAAGTTCATCGTCGGTGGTAACTCCCAAATCCTTTTTCACACGTTCCCTTACCTCAGGAACATCGCGATACATAAATGGAACCCGATCGGGCTCTTCGTGATTTAAAGCTTTTAGCACTCGCTCTTTTGGTGTCATCGTTTCTAAAATCTATTCTCCAATTATATTCGTCACATCAATTACCTGAAACGTCATGTGCGCCTGACTTCCTTCGTAAATAATTCCGATTGTATTTTCATTAATCGAAGTCAAACACGAGTACCCTGCTCCACGACCTTCATCCAGTTCAATCCAGTATTTTTCGGGCCAGGTTAAACCTTCATCGAAACTCACTTTTATAGTTTGTTTGTGACGTGCATATTTTGAATTTGGATTGGAAAAGAACAACACACTTTTCGCAGAACCATTTTTATCGGTGAATTTGTGTTTGTGAATACTTGCCATACAAACCGGCTCAATTAAAGCTCCATGCGAGGTTTTATGCTCTGTCCATGTTTCGCCTAAATCATTTGTAGTTGCAATGGCACGTCCGTTATTTATTCCTTTTTCAGAACGATTTCGATTGTCGCGCATATTCAGCATTATGCTTCCATCCGAAAGTTGTACAGCCATACTTTCTGTAGTATTGTGGTAAGCTGCTTTACTCGTAATCCAGTTAATACCATCTTTGCTGTAGGTAATATTTGAAAATGTTTCACCGTTCTTATCACGTCCCTGTGTCGGAAAAACCAAAGTTCCGTCTTCCAAAGTAATTCCATGTCCCGGAGCGGGAGCCCATAACCACCATTCAGGCTGTTTACACTTTTCGGTGAGATTAATCGGCTCACCCCAGGTTTGTCCGTCATCGGTACTTTTTGTAATCAAAAACTGACTGGTTTGTTTTACACCCAATCCGGGTTGCGAACCTTTGTTACGCCACTGATGATTCCAGTCTCTGCTTATTTCGGTTAGGTTCTCTTGCCAAACTCCATCAGCATTTATAACACCATGCATCCACAGTCCGGCAATATAAATATCACCAGTATTTTTATCAACCAAAATATTTGCGTCGCTTACGCCATTAAATTTTTCGGGTAATCCACCCCACTCGCCCATATCCAGCGCAATTCGCATAGGTTCCCAGGTGTTTCCATTATCGACTGAACGACTCACACCAATATCCATGTGGCCTTGTAAGTCGCGCCCACCTTCTCGGCGAACATCGTAAATTGCTAATAATGTTCCATCATTTGTGGTTGCTAAACCCGGAATTCGATAGGTGTGAACATTGTCTTGTTTATGTTGACGAACCGCAACTCCAAATCGCAAAGATTTTACACCATCTTGTTTTGTTGGAATTATTTTTTTGCCATCAATTTTCACAAATTCTACTGATGGAGAAATGAAACGCTTCAAATTAATTGAATTATCAACTTCACATGCTAACCAGAAATAACTAACTCCTTTATCTAACCTGAAATTGGGTTCAATTGCATCATCAAGATTCGTAATGGTTCCAACAAGTTTTTCCTTTCGGAAAAGCGAATCTTTTCCGGTAGAATATAAACGAAATGATTTTATTCCAGAAGGTTTTGATTCTCCCAAGTTTAAAAGAAGCGATTCAAGGTTTTTATCAGCAAAATAATTTTCAATTGCAATTCGCATAAAAGGATTTGT
>JAUVDE010000060.1 GCA_030595485.1 Draconibacterium sp. | reverse complement strand
AACCACTGAAAAAATCTTTATTCACGATACCATAGCTCCGCAAATTGTTAGCAGGCCTGATGATTTATCAACCGATTGTTTCTTGCCTGAGCCTTATGAGAATTACGCTGCATTTGTAAGCGATGGTGGTTTGGTTGTGGATGATTGTGGAGACTTTACGATGGTACATGTGGGCGATTCAACTGCCGGAGCAAGTGAACCGGGTGTTGCATTCCGTACCTATCGTTTTGCCGATGAATGTGATAATTACTCATTCTTTGTTCAACGCATTAAAGTGCTGGATTCAGAACCACCTACAATGGGAATACCCGATACAATACTGGATTGTGAACCACAGGATATCGCCTCTCTGGAAGTATTCCTAAGCTTTAACGGGTGGTTCGACGATAACTGCGAAATAGACAGTAGCAGCTTTAAACTAATTTCTTCTGTAACTACTGATTTGGTTTGTCCGAAAGTGTTTGTTAACCGCTACGAGATTTACGACATGAGTGGTAACCGTGCGGAAACCCAGCACACAGTTACAGTTATCGACAATATCAAACCGCTTCTGGCATGTCCTCCTGGCGATACGATAGATATTACTGAAGCTTTCCCTGCACCGTTTGCAACACTCAATGGATTTATAAACGGTGGCGGAACAGCTAGTGATAATTGTAGCCTCGATTCGGCTTCGTTTATGCTGGTAAGTGCCGATTCAAGTATTTCTATTTGCGATGCATGGGTAACTTATACTTATCAGGTAGCCGATAATTGTGGTAACTGGTCAGAAACCTGTTCATACACCATATATAAACGCGATGAGATACAGCCTCAGATAATTTGTTTGACAGATACAGCAGTTGAATGTTTCGATGAAGTACCTGATGTGATTACTTCACTGGCAGCTTACAGAACTGCCGGTGGCGATGCAACAGATAATTTCCAAATTGATGTAAACTCATTTATACACCTTGGAGATAGTGTGGTTGGGAGCATTTGTCCGGTGGTAATTTACAGAGTTTACCGTGTAAGCGATGTTTGTGGTAACGCGGTAACATGTTATAACAAAATTTCTGTTGATGACCAAAGGCCTCCGGAAATCGTCTGTCCTTCTGATACGGCTATTGAATGTCTGTCTGATGTGATCCGGAATATTACAACTATTAGTGAATTTGAAGCCGCAGGCGGAACATTATCTGATAATTGTGAAATAGATCCGGCATCGTTTACTGCAACTAGCGAGAGTATATTTACTCCGGGGCAAACCCAAATAATCAATCGTTTCAGTATTCGCGACTGGTGTGGAAACATCGATTCTTGTACGCAGGTAATTACCTTAACCGACACCATTCCTCCGGTACCGGTTTGTAACGACATTACGGTATTGCTCGATGATGAAGGCAACTATGTATTAACTGAAATTGATATTGATTATATAACAAGGGGAGCATCAGACAATTGTACGGCAGAAGAAGATTTGATTATTGATATTGATATTGTTGATTTAACTTGCCTCGATGTGGAAGAGGGTAATTTTATTAATGTAATTGTTACCGACGAAGCAGGTAATTCTGCCGAATGTATGGCCAATATCATCGTGCTGGATGAAATTCCACCTGTTGCAGTTTGCCAGGATATTACTGTTTATCTAGATGAAAATGGTGAGACTACTATAACCGCTTTCATGATAGACAATGGAATGTCATTTGATAATTGTGAATTAGACACCGTCTTTATTTCGAAAGACAGGTTTGATTGTACCGAAGTGGGTGATAATTTAATCGAGCTTTATGCTGTTGATGCTTATGGTAACCGCGATACTTGTGAAGCTGTTGTTACGGTACTAGATAAAATTCCGCCTTACATTACTTGTGTTGGAGTACAAACCATTCAGTTAGATGAAAAAGCAAGTTATACCTTAACCTGGGGAATGTTGACCGATAGTGTTTCGGATAACTGTGCAATTGATACGGTATTGCTTGACAAATACGTACTTGATTGTAGCGATTTAGGAACCACATTTATAACCGTTACTGCTGTTGATGTAAATGGTAACGAAAGCAACTGTGTTGCTAAACTTATAGTGCTTGGTAACATTAAACCTTACGCCGAAAACGATACAGCTATTACTGCAATTAATGTGGCTGTTGAAATTAATGTGGTGGCTAACGATTACGATTTAAAAACAGATATTGATTATGGTAGTTTGGGCATATTAGTAAGTCCAACTCATGGTTCGGTTAAAGTGGATACAACTACTGGTATTGTAACTTATACACCAAATCTAGATTACGAGGGAACCGATGTATTCTTTTATAGAATTTGTGATGATGCAATTCCTTGTGAGCCAATGTGCGACGAAGCACTTGTGTTTATAATCGTTCGTCCGGCAAACGAGCCGCCAGTGGCAGTAGACGATTATTTCGATGTGCCTTGCGGTAATTTGTTCGGAAATGTATTAACGAATGATTCCGATCCTGATGGTGACGAGATTAAAGTGATTCCAATTCCGGAGGTACATCCAACCAACGGTATTCTGACGCTATATGAAAATGGTAATTTTGATTATGTACCATTTGTCGACTTTGTAGGAATCGATAGTTTCCAATATATTATTTATGACCTAAGCAGTGTTCCGGTATTTCCATTATACGACACGGCTTGGGTATACATAACCCGCGTGGCCGATAACGATTGTGATGGTATTGCCGATATCGATGATATTGATGATGATAACGATGGTATTAGAGACATTCATGAAGGCTACTTTGGGGAGGATTTTCCTGCGATTGACTCCGATAATGATGGCATCGCGGATTACCTTGATATCGATTCGGATAACGATGGAATTCCGGATAATATAGAAGGCCAGGGCGAAGATAATTACATCAATCCTGAAGGATGGCGTGATGCCAATAACAATGGTTGGGACGATCGTTATGATCACGAAGAGGGTGGATATCCGTTTGATATTAACCTTACCGATACAGATGGCGATGGAGTGCCTGATTTCTTGGATATCGACTCGGATGATGATGGTGTATTTGATTACATTGAAGGACACGACGAGAATGCTGATGGTATTGCCGATGTCATTCGTATGTATTCCGATACCGACTTTGATGGTCTAGACGATGCTTACGATACAAATTTCGGATGGGGGAATGATGTTGATAACGAAACCGGAAGTAATGCACCCTTGCAAGACTTTGATGATGATGGAACACGTGACTGGAGAGATACCAATGACGAAGATGATGATCATATGACAGAGCATGAAGACTTGAATGGCAATGGCGATTTCAGTGATGATGACCTTGATTTAGATGGGCATCCGGAATACCTTGATACTGAAATGGACTGCGAATTGTTTATTCCTGAGGGATTCTCACCAAACGATGATGGTGTTCACGATTTCTTCCAGATTCTGTGTATCTACCCACGTTATCCCGATGCGAAATTGATGATATTTAATCGTCAGGGACAGAAACTGTTTGAAAAAGAAAACTATGGTAACTACGATGTTTGGGGTTGGGACGATGCCTGGTGGTGGGGTACTTCCGAAAACCGATTTACATTAGGTAAAGCAGGTGGATTGCCGGCAGGCAACTATGTTTATGTACTACTATTAGGCAATGGCGAAGTGGAGAACGGAACAGTTATGATTGCATACTAACCAAAAAGAGCAGGTGAATTTAAATTCACCTGCTCTTTTATAAATTATGGGAAATGCTATTTTAGGGCTAATTCAATATCCTCAATTAAATCTTCAACATTTTCGATACCTACCGAGAGGCGCAACATGGTATCTCTAATTCCTGCCTTGGCGCGTTCATCTTCCGTAAACTCAGCATAAATAGTTGAGTGAGGATGAATTATCAAAGATTTATTATCGTTCAGATTGGTGGCCCGACGTATAATCTGCAGCTTATTCATAAAAACAAAACAAGCTTCTTTCGATTCCAAATCAAAGCTCATAATAGTTCCAGGAACTCCATTGAAATATTTTTTTGCCAGACTATAACCTTTATCTCCTTCTAAACCGGGATAATCAACTTGTTTAATTGCGGCATTTGAATTTAAATAGTCACCCAGCGCCATGCAGTTTTGGTAACATTTTTCAACTCTCAGTTCTAAAATATCTAAGCCCTGAATTTGATAGCGTGCTGTTTGCGGTGCCATGCCGCCACCGGTGTTACGGTAGATATTTTTTCGAATTTTAGCAATAAACGCGTTTTGTTTAAATTTCTTGGTGTAACTACTAATGTTCGGGTTTAGTTCCCAATTGTAATTTCCATGGTCCACAAGTGCTCCGCCAAACGACGTTGCTCCTCCCGAAATGTATTTGGTCGTTGAAATTACTTCAAGATTAACCCCAAATTTATTAGCCTGAAAAACGTTGGGAGGTGTGATTGTACTATCGGCAATTAAAAGCAGTTGGTGCTTTTTTGCAATTCTCGAAAGTAGTGCAATATCTGCAATTTCCAGCTGCGGATTAGTAACTGTTTCAAAATAAATTGCACGTGTTTTATCGTCAATTAAACTTTCAATTTCAATTTCAGAATCAAAATCTGAAAAACGTGTTTCCAGACCAAATTCAGCAAAACTTTGCTTAAACAAGGCATAACTGTGTCCGAATAAGCGATGTCCCGATATAATATTATCTCCCGCTTTACATATCGCCAATATTGTAGTAGAAATGGCTGTCATTCCCGAGTTCATTGCAACAACACCATTACTGTTGGTAAGTGCTTTCATTTTTAACTCGAAATATTCTACCGTTGGGCTCGATGTACGCGAATAAACATGTGCAATATAATCGCCCTTGAAGTTTGCTTCAATTTGTTCTGCTGAGTCGAATTCATAAGCAACACTTTCATACAAGGGCATTTGTAAAGCCTTATGCGGATCTTGTTTTGCAAATGGTACGTTAAGGGCTCTTGTGGTAAATCCGGTTTTTTTCATGCTGAATTTTTCTAGAAAACAATTGTACAACATAAAAAGTTCTAAAAAAAATATTCTGTTTTGGTATGGATTTTGTAAAGGGCAGTTTTAGTTTTAAGTTAATAAGTAAACAGCATTTAACGAACAAACAGTTTACTATGGCTCTTCTGCCGTAGTATCTCAAAAAAAAGGCCACGATGCCCCCGCGTCGTGGCCTTCTTCATTTAATTTTAGAAATATAAAATTGCCCAATCTCTTTTTGAATGTATTCTTAATTTTTCTTGCTTTACTTGTAGGGTTTTCGCTTGAATCCATATCTTTATAAAAAATCTAACTATGAAGAAATATTTGCCCAAGCTTGTTCAAAATGATTCATGGCTCGAACCCTATTCCGGAATAATTTCAGATAGAATAATTGTTGCCGACAAAAAGGAAAAGGAATTGACCGGCGGAAAATCACTCTCTGATTTTGCCAGTGGACACCTTTATTTTGGATTACACAAAACCGATACAGGCTGGGCAATTCGCGAATGGGCACCTAATGCAACGCATATTTATTTAGTAGGTACTTTTAATAATTGGCACGAAGAAGCAAAATATGCCTTTTCTCATCTTGAAAATGGCGTATGGGAATTGTTTCTGGAGGAAGACTATTTGAAACACGGCGATTTATATGCATTAAATACACATTGGGCTGTTAATCATGGCAAACGAATTCCCGCATGGGCAACGCGGGTAGTTCAAGACGAGAAAACACACATGTTTAATGCACAGGTTTGGGCACCTGAAAATCCTTATAAATGGCAAAATGCTGACTTTCTACGCGATGAGGATCCTCCTTTAATTTACGAGGGGCACATTGGTATGGCGGGCGAAGAAGAGCGTGTACATACCTACAACGAGTTTCGCGAAATAATGCTGCCACGTATTAAAGAAAATGGCTACAACACCATACAATTAATGGCTATTCCGGAGCATCCTTACTACGGAAGTTTTGGCTATCATATTTCTAGTTTTTTTGCACCATCATCACGTTTCGGAACGCCTGATGAATTAAAGCAGTTAATTGATGAAGCCCACGGAATGGGAATTTCGGTAATTATGGACCTAGTACATTCGCATGCGGTTAAAAATGAATTAGAAGGTTTGGGGAATTTCGATGGAACACGTTTCCAATTTTTCCACGATGGACCAAAAGGCGAACACCCGGCCTGGGATTCGTATTGTTTTAATTATGGAAAAAATGAAGTGTTGCACTTCTTGCTTTCAAATATAAAATATTGGCTTAGCGAGTTTAAATTCGATGGTTACCGTTTTGATGGAGTTACCAGTATGTTGTACTTCAACCATGGTTTGGAAGTAGCTTTTACCGGTTACGACGATTATTTTAATGCAAATGTAGACCAGGAAGCCACTACCTATTTTAGAATGGCTAACAAGCTAATGAAAGAGGTGAGTCCCCATTCGCTTTCAATTGCGGAAGATATGAGTGGAATGCCCGGATTAGCAGCTCCTGTTGAAGATGGCGGTTTGGGCTTCGATTATCGTATGGCAATGGGAATGCCCGATTTTTGGATTAAAATGATTAAAGACAAGTCGGATGACGAGTGGGACATGGGAGAGATTTTCTATCAGCTTACTTCGAAACGCTTAGAAGAAAAGGTGGTAAGTTATGCCGAATCGCACGACCAGGCTTTGGTGGGTGACAAAACCATAATTTTTAGGCTGATTGATAAAGAGATGTATTTCAGCATGCGAAAAGATCAGTCAAACCTAATTGTTGACCGCGGAATTGCTTTGCATAAGATGATTCGTTTGGCAACGGCATCGGCAGCAGGAGGCGCTTACCTTAATTTTATGGGCAACGAATTTGGTCATCCCGAATGGATTGATTTTCCGCGCGAAGGAAACGATTGGTCATACAGTCAGGCACGCCGGATTTGGAGCATTGCCGAAGATCCAGATTTAAAATACCATTGGCTTTATGATTTCGATAAAGCTTTGGTACAGCTTATTAACCAGAATAAATTATTGACCGTACCATCGGTAGATTTGGTTTTGGACAAAACCCCCGATAAAGTATTGGCTTTCCATCGCGGATTGTTCCTTTTTGTTTTCAATTTTAATCCAAGCGAATCGTTTATTGATTATGGAATCCCGTTGGGTGCAGGAAAATACAAGGTGGCACTTAATTCCGACTCCGGTAGATTTGGTGGCAACGATTTGGTGGATGAAGACACTAGTTATTACACCATGCCAAGTGGTGGAATTGACAGCCAGCATTACTTGAAATTGTACTTGCCGGCTCGAACAGCGCTTGTGCTAAAAAAGATAGATTTTCCAAAAGTAAAATAAATGGCCAAGTCGAAATTTCAAACGATTGTCGATATTCCTTCATTTGAATGGGAAACGGCTTATGAAAAGCGAAATCTTTTTATGGGCTCTTGTTTTACCGAAAATGTGGGGAACATTATGGAAACCTTTAAATACAAGGTTGATATTAATCCGTTTGGAATTTTATATAACCCAATGTCGGTGGCAAGTGGTTTGAAAATTTTACTTGAAAATAGAAAGTTTAACCCGAATGATTTGATAGAAAGCAATGGATTATGGCATAGTTATTATCATCACGGGCGATTTTCATCAACCGATAAAAACGAGTGTTTAACCAGCATCAATAATCGAATTCAAAGCTCTTCTGAATTTCTTAGAACTACCGATTATTTATTTCTAACCTTTGGCACTGCATGGATTTACCGCTACAATAAAAATGGAGAGGTGGTTTCCAATTGTCATAAAATAGCGGCGAAAGAATTTACGCGCCAACGACTTTCGGTAAACGAAATCGTAAACGAATACACAAATCTTTTAACCCAAATTTGGCAATTAAATCCCGGATTAAAAGTGGTTTTTACTGTTAGTCCTATTCGGCATTGGAAAGATGGTGCCATTGAAAACCAACGAAGTAAAGCCACGCTCTTACTAGCTGTCGAACAGCTGGTAAACACATTTGGAAACGAGAAGTGTGCTTACTTTCCTTCCTACGAAATTGTGATGGATGAATTGCGCGATTATCGGTTTTATGCCGAAGATATGCTTCATCTTACCGATGTGGCCGTTCAGCACATTTGGGAAATTTTTGAGCAGGCTTTAATAAACGAAGAAAGTGTAAAAATTTCAAGGGAAATTAAGAAAATAATTAATGCTGTACGACATCGCCCGATTAACAACAAATCGATTGAATTTTCCAAATTTCTAACTAGCTTTCAGAAAAAAATTAGTGAACTGGAACAAAAATTTCCGTTTATTAATTTAAAGTTAGAAAAAGAATATTTTAATGTTCAATCAACTCAATACGGTCAAGGCAAGGATTAAATATGACATAAAGCATATATCTTTGAACAAAGGAGTTAGCATTTCGTTTTCTAACTACACTAATTTCAACACGCCAAACTTTTATAGTTATGCATTACCTTCAATTCGATAAGGAACAGCTCGTCAATTTGGAGTATTCTTTGTACAAAGAAATTTTACGTTCAAACAGGGCCGGTTCGTATTTAAGTACAAGTTTAAACGGTTGTAACACCCGAAAATACCATGGCTTATTGGTTTGCCCAATAAAAAACTTTGGGGGTGAAAAACACGTTTTATTGTCGTCGCTCGACGAAACTGTGATTCAAAACGGTGCCGAGTTTAATCTTGGAATTCATTGTTATAAAGGTGGTTCGTACGAGCCCAAAGGACACAAGTATATTCGAAATGTTGAGTTTGGAAGTATTCCTAAAATTACTTATCGAGTGGGTGGAGTGGTACTTACAAAAGAACGTTTACTGGTTGAAAAGGAGGAGCAAATTCTTGTTAAATATACACTCGAAGAGGCAAACTCGCCTACAACACTTCGTCTTAAACCTTTTCTGGCTTTCCGGAATATTCATAAATTAAGTAAGGCAAATTTGTTTGCGAGTACCAAGTATAAAAAGGCCGAAAATGGGATTAAAATGCGGCTTTACGAAGACTACCCCGACTTGCATATGCAGTTAAGTAAGGAAGCCGATTTTGTTGCAGTTCCCGATTGGTACTACGACATTGAATACATAAAAGAATTAAAGCGCGGTTACGATTATTTAGAGGATTTATATGTGCCGGGTTATTTCGAAGTCGCCATTAAAAAAGGCGAATCTATAGTTTTTGCTGCGGGTTTAAACGAAACAAATCCGGTATCGTTAAAACAACGATTTACACGCGAATTAAAAAAGCGGGGTGGCAAAGAAACATTTGCAAGTTCATTGGAACATGCGGCGCATCAGTTTGTAGCACATCAGAAAAATACAGCTGATATTATTGCCGGTTTCCCTTGGTACAACAGCATTACGCGACAAACTTTTATCTCTTTACCAGGCTTGTGTTTGTCTTTAAACGATACAAAGTTGTGCGAAAAAATTCTGGATTCGTATTTGAAATATTTCAATGACGGTTTTTTCCCAGATCGTGTTCATTCCAAAACAATGGAATACAACTCGGCAGATGCACCGCTGTGGTTTATTTGGGCGGTTCAACAATACTTTAAAAAGAAGAATCAACCCGATGTTATTTGGAATTTATACGGTGAGCCCATAAAACGCATTTTGGCTGCCTACAAAAATTCAACTTTAGATTATATACAACTTACAAATGAAGGCTTAATTAATGCCGATAAAAAAAAGGTAGCCTTAACCTGGATGGATTCTTATGTTGAAGGAAATCCGGTGGTAAGGCGCAGTGGTTTGGCAGTTGAAATAAACGCGCTTTGGTTTAATGCCATTTGTTTTGCACTCGACTTGGCGGATATGGTTGGCGATCAGGAGTTTATTGACGAATGGAAACACATGTGTAAAGATGTTGCCCGCGCTTTTTTAAAAACATTCTGGAGCGAAGGACATGGATACTTGGCCGATGTAGTAAAAAATGGACAGACCGAGTGGGCCGTTCGCCCAAATATGGTTATTGCAGTGGCAATGGATTACACACCACTTTCTAAAGAGCAGCAAAAACAAGTCCTGAGTGTAGCCAAACGTAAACTATTAACCAATCGTGGTTTACGAACACTTTCGCCCGACCATTTGCGCTACAAAGGAATTGTAAGTGGTGGCCCCGAAGAGCGCGAAGCAGCAATGCATCAGGGGGCAGTTTATCCTTGGTTATTACAGTTTTTTGTTGAGGGGTATTTGAAAATTCACAAACGTGGAGGTTTGCCATACGTTAAACAAATAGTAGAAAGTTTCGAAGAAGAAATGACAGAGCATTGTATTGGAAATGTTTCGGAGATATACGATGGTAACCCACCACACAAAGGGAAAGGTGCTATTTCGCAAGCCTGGAATGTGGCAGGTATTTCTTATGCGGCCAATTTAATTCAGAATTATAAAGAATAGGATTTTATGAAATGAGGAATGGAGCTGAGATTAAGAATAATGAATGAAGATTAGCGATTTTTGATTAACGAATAAAAATTTAAGATTTAAGATGGAAAATCATGCAATCCGAGAATCCATTGGTCTGAAAATCCAACAATCCGAAAATCTTTCTTTAAACAAGTTATTGGCTTTTGTTTTTAATTTGAAAATGGATAATTTGAATAAATGAACAACGATGATAAAAGTAACTGGACACAATTGCAGATGATTAAAATTTCCTGTCTTGTGTCTTGGTTCTAATTTTTAATAAATGAGAATATTAATGTTTGGATGGGAGTTTCCACCACATATTTCAGGAGGACTGGGCACAGCTTGTTATGGGCTTACAAAAGGTTTGTCGGAAATTAACGATGTGGATGTAACTTTTGTGGTTCCAAAGGCTTTTGGCGATGAAGACCAAAGTGCAATGCAACTCATTGGTGCCAATAATATTCCGGTTTCTCAAAAAGAAATTCAGTTTCACGAAAGCGATAAAACGATTGATTACATGGAGGTTGATTCGCAAATTATACCTTATGTTGGCGAAGAGGAATTCTGGAAATTAAAAAGTAAAAAGTACAAAAAACGAACACGTTTTGTTGAAACTGACGATGATTCGAGGGTGAATTTTAGTGGAACTTACGGCCCGGATTTAATGCAGGAAATAAAAGATTATGCCCTGGTAGCTCAAATAATTGCCCGACAAAACGATTTCGATTTAATACATGCCCACGACTGGTTAGCTTATCCGGCCGGTATTGCTGCTAAAAATGCCACTGGTAAACCATTGGTAATTCATGTGCATGCTACTGATTTTGATCGGAGTGGCGGTCATGTAAACCATAAGGTTTACGCCATTGAACGTGAAGGAATGGAAATGGCCGACAGAATAATTACCGTAAGTAACTTAACACGAAATATCGTTATCGAAAAATATGGAATTCCGCCAGAAAAGGTAGAAACAGTATACAATGCTGTTGAGCCTATGGCTGAAGATAAAAGCAATTTACCTTTAAAAGGAGTCGACGAAAAAGTGGTGACTTTTTTAGGTAGAATTACCACGCAAAAAGGTCCTGAATATTTTATTGAAGCTGCAAATCTTGTTCTAAAAAAAATGAATAATGTGCGTGTTGTAATGGCCGGAAGTGGCGATATGATGGATGCTATGGTAACTCGTGTTGCCGAACTAGGCATTTCAGATAGATTTCACTTTACTGGATTTTTAAAAGGGAACGATGTAAATAGTTTATTTAATATGACCGATGTTTTTGTAATGCCATCGGTTTCTGAGCCCTTCGGAATTGTGCCACTCGAAGCCATGCAGCTGAATGTTCCGGTAATCATTTCAAATCAATCGGGTGTTGCTGAAATTCTGGAGAATGTCATTAAAATTGATTTTTGGGATACGAAAGCCATGGCCGATTCTATTCACGGAATTTTAAGTTATGCCTCGCTTGCTGCTCATTTTAAACAAGAGGGTAAAAGTGAAGTGAATGATCTAAAATGGGTAAACTCTGCACTTCATGTTAAAAGGGTTTACGATTCAGCCCTAGCTACTAATTAAATGTTTATGATGTTGATTAATACAAATAAATTAGGAGGAACTTGCATTTGGATGACTGTGTGTACTTCGGTCTTCGGTCTTCAGTCTTCCGTCCAAATTCTCAAATTATGAAACAAATTTGTTTATTCTTTCAAATACATCAACCGTTTCGGCACCGTCGTTACCGGTTTTTCGATATAGGTAACGACCATTATTATTACGACGATTATGCCAATGAAACCATCATGCGTAAAATTGCCGAAGAAAGTTACCTGCCCACCAATAAATTGTTGCTCGAGCTTGCCAATAAGTTGGAAGGGCAATTTAAGGTGTCGTTTTCCATTACCGGAATTGCACTCGAACAGTTTGAGTTGTACGCTCCCGAGGTGATTGAGTCGTTTCAAAAACTAGCAAAAACCGGTTGTGTCGAGTTTTTGTCAGAAACCTACTCGCATTCGTTGGCTTCTCTAAAAGACGAGGCGATTTTTAAAGACCAGGTTCATCAGCACGACGAGCGGATTTTTGGATTGTTTGGTCAGAAACCACGTGTTTTTAGAAATACGGAAATGATTTATTCCGACGAAATTGGAGAGCAAATTGCAAGCATGGGTTACTCGGCAGTTTTAAGCGAAGGTGCTAAACATGTTTTAGGCTGGAAAAGTCC
>JAUVDE010000375.1 GCA_030595485.1 Draconibacterium sp. | reverse complement strand
GGAGAGGGGGCCGTTTGTCCAGCAATTGTTAGAAATGGCTCGGTAATACGAATGGACGATTTATTCAAATCAATTACTCCTCCGACTTCAAAAACAACAACTCTTGGCCCCTTTGTTTCAAGAGCTTCACGCAGAGATCCTTTGCCATCTGATTCCAGACTGGTAACCCTTATTATTTTGCCATCCAATCCGCCACGAGTTGGTTCTCCAAATGCGATATTTGTAGGAATAGTACTTTGAGCAGATAGTTGAACAAGCATCAAACTGGCTAAGAAAGCGACAAATATCTTTAAGAGTTGTGTCTTCATTTTTTTGTATTTAATAAATATAGAGATATCAATTAAACTCCCTTTTCAAGTTCTCAAAATCAAGGAATAATCTTTTACCATTAAACTCATAAGTAATGGTTTTATCTTTCTTTTTAGCTTTTGCGTAAGGAGAATCGTAACGGTCGTAATCGGTATCGATTACTTTTCCGTCGACCATAAAATCAGCACCAAATTCTAAATCGTATTTTTTACCATTCGAATTGTAGCTCAGTTTAAGATTTTCCACATCGAAGCTGATTTCATTCTTCGATACTCTTTTCACGAATGCATCAAAATAACCATCTTCGGTAAGCGAACCTGCTTCAGTAATCCAATAAGTTTGTTTTCCAGGTTGAATTAAATCGTCTTTTTTATCATCTTCATAATGGAAATCGTTTGTACCAATAAAAGCACAGTAAGTTTCACCTTTTTTACCATATACATAATTTCCGACTACAATAGTTGTGTCGAACTTTTCACTTGGAAAATATGCCCGTGTGAAATCCAGCAATTCCAATTCCATCAATCCTTTTTTCTTTGGAATATTGTAAATAGCAAGACTTACATTTTTGTCCTGCATTGCATGAGGGAAATGCCCGTAACCCACATCATAGTTAGGAGACTGGTGTTTTTTATGCTTTTTTAAAGCCGGATGTGTGTGGAAAACGCTGAAGTGATTTTTTATGTTTAAACCAAAAACATGCTGCTGGTCACCATAAGTTCCAGGGTGATGATTTTGCGCTGTGTACATTGCGTAATCATTGGTTTTGTATGTATAAGTATTTCCTTTTTGAATGGCGACTCCATCAGATTGAGAATTAATAATTTGCGAAATAAATGGTTCGAGGTGCAACCATTTAACCAATGTTAAATCAAGTATTTTGAAAGGATGTATAAACTCATTCGAAAAGTGAATATTATTACGAATATGCGATAGCGAGTTTCGAACAATTTCCGGGTTCGAAAAACATTCCATTCCCCATTGCATCATCATACTTCGGTTATCTGTACCATAATAACCTTCGGCTTTTAGCTCCGAAATATCTAAACCATTACTTTGTTTTATTATAACGTTTGATGTGTCTAAGGCAATTTCTGCCAATACTGGTGGGAGTTTGTATTTCTCGGTAGTCATCATTCCATATTCCATACCCGGTCCACGCTCTTGTCCGTCGCCCCAGTAATAACGTGTAAGTCCTCCCACTGTAGAGCCAGGCCCACCTTTTCTGTTTCCTGAATATGCCCTACCACTGGTAGTTACAAACATGGTGTGAATATTCTGAACCGCCACATCATACAAAAGCAGATCCATTGCAATCTGACTTTTTATAGCCAATTCTTTATCTTCTGAGAAATCAATTAAATTTATTAAAGCACCAACATCTTCCTTATAATATACTCCCGAATTAAATTCGATGTATCCGTAATTCCAGCGCATTTCAAGCCAGTCCATTGCTCTTTTTCGCGCCTTTTGCATGTGCTGTTTTCCGGTTAATCCACTGCTTGGAAAAATAGTATTTGGGTAAAGCTGACCAACTAAATATTCTGCCGAAGCAAAAAGTATTTGATGATTTTCGCTCCAGTAGCACATTGAATTTGCTCCCGGCTCGTCCCACCACCAACGGAAATTAAAAAGTACATCTTCAAGTTTAGCTTTAGTATCTGCCGGCATTTGGTCCCCTGCTTCGTACAGTAAGCGAATGGTATTTACCAATCTGAAATCGGAACAATCATATTCGCCTTTTATGTATTCCATAGTCCCATCTAAACCACTCCAGTCAATATCTGTTTTTCCATTAGCCAAGTTATACTGAATGTGGTCGTGATTTTGCCCATCAATACCTTCTATTGGTTTCTTTGGTAATATTTCATATTTCGAAATACGCACAAAATCAACGATTAAAGTTGATACTATAAACGCAATTAAAATATAGAGGAGATGTTTGATTTTGAATTTCTTTTTCGACTTTGTCATATCTATTTTTTCTATTTCTATTTCTGAATTGTACGCTGATAACGAATATTTTCCAGATTATCGTTGTAAAAACCTGTGTGAATCAGTTTAATCTGTGTTATCTGTGTTCTATTGTTTGTATGAATTTCTCAAAATTATTAATCTCTGCTTCTCTGGCATTTGCCGAAGTAATCCATGTTTCAATACTCTTTGTAGGCTTTGATATTAAAAGGTGTTGGTCGCCGTCATCCTCTTGTTTTTCAAAATCGTTTTTATCGAAAAGAATAGCAGCAGCAACTTTTACTTTTTCGGCTGCAACATCTTCCGGGTGAATGCCCCAGGTGGCAATAAAATTATCATGTTTAACTACTTCCAAATTTTTGAAATAGTTTATTCCGGTTGCAAACTGTACAGTTTCTCCCGTTTCAGAAAATGCTTCAACCTTTGCTTCGCGTTTATCGGAATATACAGTTACGCGAACCCTTATGTCCACTTTCGTCTCTTTGTATGCAACACCTTCCGAAAGCATTTCCATATATGAAACATCTCCTTCGGTAACAACTTTCGCTGAACGTTTAGTAACCGGATGAAGTGGAATAATTTTTTCTCCATCCCAAAGCTTTACTCCTCCTAAACCAACAGATTTTCCTACTTTATAATAGTCGGCACCATAACCTGCCAATTGTTCTTTTTTAGAAGGGTACCATTTTTTATCTCTAATTTCTAATCCGGGTTTTGCTTTTGAGTAGATATCAATTGCTGCTTTTTTGTCGAAATAAATCCGAAAGCCCAACCACTGATTTTCCACCGCCGGACCGTGATGACCCAATTTTGTAAAAAGGTTACCCGATTCTGATTCAATTTCAGTTAAGTAATTGCTTTTATCTTTTTTGAGAAAAAGGCTTACATCGGTACGATTTTGAGCAAAACCAGTACTGCAAAAAGCAGTTAATAGTATGAATAGTAATTGTTTCATAGTTAGTTTGGGTTATAAACTTCCTCTACACTTCTTGGCTCAATGTCCATAAAATGGTACTCTATGAATTTCATGTACTGTTCCCAATCATAAAGTTCCAGACCATGAACACCCGAGCGAACATGATAACCAATTTGACTTTTGATTATAGGTTGATTAATTGGCGGTTGTTCCGACGAAGAAAATGCCACCTCCTTATTATATAATTGATAAGACGGAGCTGCATTGTATGTACCAATCCATTGCCCCAATTGGTCGGCCCACAAATCGTGCTGGGCATTACTTACATAAAAAGGACGTGGTGCCATTGTTGCTAATAAAGAGTGCTGATCCACAGGTAAAGCATGAACATCCTCGGAATATTTCCCGGCATTTCTACAAATCCATGTTGGCAGAAAATCAACCATATTTTGTAAT
>JAUVDE010000359.1 GCA_030595485.1 Draconibacterium sp. | reverse complement strand
GGCGGATCAACTTTTTACAGTTAGGTCGCTACGGAAGGCATAAAGAACAAAGATACCGACAACAATTTGAAAAACCATTCGATTTTTTAACCTTCAATAAAGAACTTACTCTTTCTCATGGTAGCGGACGGTACGTTATTGCAGGCGGCGCTTTCCTGTAAATTTCACTTCCATAGTACAGCAGCACGCCAAACGAAACCACCATAACTCCAATAAAAATCCACCATAACTTTTACGTGTTCATAATTTGTTTTTTAGTATTTATAAGTCAAGTTTAAAACGCAAAAAGAGTGTTACTGGAAATTATGTAGAATCAGCTTTTCAGTGCCGTCTTCAGAATAAAACCATTAAAGCAAAATTGCCTTTGTGGTTTGTTTGGGAGCTTTTACAACAAGAATACGGGCTATTGAATTCGATTTATTCGATAGACAGTGAACTATATTTTTCGTACTTTCAATTACACTGTCTTTTTCAGCAGTAACAGTTTCATCACCAACTTGAACATCTGGAGTCCCCTCGAGAATGTAGAAAAATACATCAACTGGTGTAATGTGTGCTCTTAACGATTGCCCCGGTTGTAAAGTCATGTGCATTGCCTGAGCATTATCGTGATTATATAAACGACGTAAATCTACGCCATGTGGATTTTCCTGTAGTGGTAAATCTTTGACTTTCTTTATTTCCATAATAGTGTTAATCAGTTTTATTATTGAAGATAAATAGCTGCTAAACTATCGACTTTCTGAATTGATTTTTCTGAATTGAACTCAGCCTCAGCATTGCCTTCAATAGCAGCAAATTGTTTTAACAAATTTTGTTGCTCTTCGGCACTAAACACCTGGTCTGCCATTCGAAAAAGTATATTATTTTCTTTATCGATATGACCTTGTAATAGAAGTGCATAACCCTTCATATTTTCGTAAATAGCTTGAAGTGCAGCTGAATTACCTGTTTTAAATTTCTGGATTCCTTCCGAAGCTCCTTTTACATATTGTCTACCCTCTTCGTGGTCGTGCAACATAACTGCAACCGGCCCACTTTCCGGAGAGAAACCTTTTTCGCCCAATAATGGGAAAAGCAAATCTTCTTCTTTTGCATGATGTAGTCCATCAGCAAATTTGCGTATTAGGTTTATTACCAAGTCAAAATCACCAATTTCAACGCTTTGTTTTTCAACCATTGCCAACATTACATCCGTTAAGCGCAAAATGTAAACGTGGTCATTTTCCAAATTTTGTGTTGCAGTATTCATATCAAATTATTTCTTTTAAAATGATTGGTGTAAACCACCAGCAGTATTAATTTGCCAGTTCAATTGCCTTCGGAAACAAAATATTATTCTCTAAATGAACATGCACATGCAAATCATCTTCAAACTCTTCCAACATTTTAAAAGCAACTCTATACGTGCTACACGCATCTTCGGGCAATTTATACCCTTTGGTAATTTTATTGATATCATCCATAGCACCACCTGCAAAGTCATGCTCACCCAACATTCTTTCAATCTCTGATTTAATAGTTTCTTTTGAAGCCTGAGAGCCGGATGCAATAACTTCTTTAATTGCTGGAAAAAGAACCTCTTCTTCATTTTTCATATGCTGAAGTAATTCATCGTTTATTTTTTTGAATAAATTGGCAACCTCCACCAATTCGGGATGGTGCTCTCCATGAACTTCAGCTATTTTCTGGGTATAAAAAACAACATCGGGAAGATTTTTAAGTACAAATTTATGATGTGTGTTTACGATGAAATCGCTCAAAAAACCGGGTTCCCAATTCTTATAATCAGTAGCAAAATTTGTCGGCTCATCTCCTAACTTTTCAATTTCACCTTGTAATTCAATTAAATTAATTCCCAAGTCAGAACAAGCTTCCGACAAGGTTTGCTTGCCACCACAGCAAAAATCAATTCCTACCTTTTTAAATACCGAAGAAGTTCGGAAATCGTTGGTTACAATATCGCCAACAGTTATGTTTTTAAGTGCCATTTTTATAAAATTTTTATTCATTAATATTCAGCAAATATATAAAAATATTTCTCTAATGGACTAAAAGGTCTTTTAGTGATTCTTATTTTTATTACATTTGTTTCGTTAAATAGAAATAGAAAAAAACTTGTTTAAAAAAGAATCGGAATACGCATTAAGAGCACTTGTTTATATTCAAACACAGAATATGAATACAAGGCGACCCGGCATTGCTGAAATTGCTACTGAAATTGAAACGCCACCATCTTTTACTGCAAAAATTTTGCAACGTATGGTTAAACAAGGTTTTATCGAATCTCAAAAAGGAATTAATGGTGGGTATTTTTTCAATCCTGAAAAAAAAGAACTCTCATTAAAACGCGTAATTGTTTCAATTGAAGGAGACAATCTGTTTTGTGGTTGTGGCTTCGGATTAAAAGAATGCGACAACGAAAATCCTTGTCCGCTTCATAATCAATATGCCCCGGTTCGCGATGCAATGAATGATTTGGTAAGCAACGAAACCATTCAGAGTATGGCACGAAAAAGTATTAATGATAAGAAGATCAGACTCAACAGATTAGATCTATCAAAATAAACTGAATTCGGAATAAGCTATCGAATTTGAATTTCACTACTCTATTTTCTTCGGTTTTTTATCTTCAATGATTTCATTTAAAAAGATGAGAAATCATTAAAACACAAATGCCTCATTGTTCTGTTATATTTTTATTCCTACTTTCAATTCCTCAAAATCAAGAAAAAATATTTCGCTAAAAATACCACAATGCAAAAACTAGCCTTACTTTTTATCCTCTTACTTTCGGGTAATGTTTTGTTCGCACAAACCGAGAAACGCCCACTTACTTTCGACGAGATACTAAAGTGGGAACGAATTACCGAAACCCACATTTCCAACGATGGTAAGTTTATCGTTTACAAACAAGAACCATGGAAAGGCAACACAAGCCTAAAAGTCACCACTGCTAAAGGCGACGAAAAAGCATCAATTGCCTGTGCAACAAGTGCTAAAATTAGCGCCAATTCAAAATATTTGATTTACACTTTAAAAACACCCGTCGATACAGTTCGAGCATTAAAGCTTAAAAAAACCAAAGCCGAAGACATGCCGCAAGACAAGCTTGTCATTTATAATCTTGAAAAAGGGAATAGCCAAGAAATTCCATATATAAAGTCGTCGAAAGTGCCTAAAGAATGGGCAGGCTGGATTGCCTACCAAGCAAAGGAAAAGGCCAAAAAAGATGCCAAAGCTTTCCCATTGTTTATTCATAACGTAAATACAAACAACACCAAAGAAATACCGAATGTAAATGCCTACGTATTTGCCGAAGAAAAGGAAGTACTTGCTTTTATTTCTGAAGGTGATAGTTTATTCGATGCCGGTGCTTATGTGTACAATTTAAAGGAAGGTAGCGAGACGAAAATCCTTGATGGCAAAGGCAAAATCAAACAACTTACCATCAATAAAAGTGGCAGTAAAGTAGCCTTTATTGGCGACCTTTCCGAAGAAAAAGAAGCCAGCTACTCGCTATACGCCTGGACCGGATCGGACACTGCACAAGTAGTTACCGACAATACAAACACCGCAATACCCACCAATTGGGAAATAAGCGAAAATGGCTCACTTTCTTTTTCCGATAACGACGAACGATTATTCTTTGGCACCGCACCTAAAAAAGCACCAAAAGACACTACTGTTTTAGACGAAGAAATACCCGTACTCGATGTTTGGCACTGGAACGAAGAACAGTTACAAACCGTCCAGCTTCATAATAAAAGCAAGGATGCTAAAAAATCGTATTTAGCGGTTTATCATTTCGACACCAACAAAGCAGTACAATTAGAAACCGAGCTTTTCAGCCGAATTCGTAAAATTCAAAACGGCGATGCCGACTTGTTATT
>JAUVDE010000314.1 GCA_030595485.1 Draconibacterium sp. | reverse complement strand
TTCGTAAACCGGGTCGATAATTGCCTGTCCGTGTGTGTCGATTATTAAATCGTCGGCTACTTTTGTGTGCCCTGCCATGTGTATGTAGGCAACACTTTCTAATGGCAGGTTATTTATAAACTCTTTTGCATTGTAATTGTGGTTAAATGCATTTACATAAACATTATTTACATCCAACAGAAGTTGGCAATTTGCTTCCTTAACTATCTCGCTGATAAAAGTCGCTTCATCCATTTCGGCAGCAACAGGTGTGTAATATGAAACGTTTTCGATGGCGATTTGCCGTCCTAAATAATCCTGAACTTGTTGAATTCGGAGCGCAACATGTTTTATTGCATCTTCCCGAAAAGGAATGGGTAGTAAATCATAAAGATGGGCATTGTCACATTTCGAAAAACTTAGATGTTCCGAGTAAATTTCAACATTGTAAGCTTTTAAAAAGTGCTTAACATTTTTCAGAAAATCCATGTCGAGCTCGTCGGGACTACCCAATGAAAGTGAAAGGCCATGGCTGGAAATCGAATACTTTTCAGCTAATTCGTGCAATTTCTTTTTCCAGAAACCTCCAATATTCATCCAGTTTTCAGGAGCCAGTTCTACAAAATCGGGTTGCAAAACGGAGCCGAGAAGAAACTCTTCTGCAAAATCTTTTCGAAATCCGATGCCTGTTTTTATTGCCATTTTATTTTAGTAAAAGAGTGGGAAAGTAGAGGAACCGGTGCCCAAGCCAGAACCTCTGCTTCTTAACCAAAAATTACTCAACTCCACATTTTCCTTCCCCACATTTTGCCTCTTTACTTTTCGATTCTGCCTTGGCTTTTTTCTCTGTTGTTTTTGCTTTTGGATCTTTTGCCTTTGCGTCTGCTTTCTTTTCTCCGCATTTCCCTTCGCCACATTTTCCTTCACCGCATTTGGCTTCCGATTTTTTCCCTTCTACTTCTTTCCCCTCGGCTTTTTTCCCTTCTTCGCCACACTTTGCTTCTAAATTTTTTGTTGAAAAATTGGTGTGAAGGATTTCACATCGTACTTCGGCTCCTGAACCTAAATTGTTGTATTGGAACAAGCTCGAATTTGGTGTTGCACTTAATGCTGTTACACTTAATAAAGCACCTGCTACTAATGTTCCTTTAATTAAATTTGCCTTTTTCCTGTTTTCCATCTTTTTAAACTTTGAGTTAATAATCAATTTTATTTTTTTGAATTTCAATTATTAAGACGGAAGTGATTTGTAATCCTTACAAGAAAATAAGACAAAAAAGTATTAAATTAATTAATGTGCTGGTTTACAGTAGATTTTATTTGGGAAATTTTTTCAGGAGAAAGGGTTTCTTCTGATTGAAGTCGACCATTGTTTTGTAAATGACTTAAGGAATTGTCGATTAACTGACTTTGGTGGTCGAACTCGTGGCAGTCTTTGCACATAGATAAATGTAGCTTCAGTTGGATACGACGAACGATATTCAGCTTTTTAAAACTTTTGATAGAACTGAAGTAGGTTGCCCGCCAGCACGAAAGAATCATTATATCCATTAATTTTTTCATATCTATTTATCTTTCCATCGTTTTTCAAGGCACCCGCGCAATTGCAATTTAGAGCGATGAATAATTGTCCATAAGTTTGACGGTGTAATGTCCACTTCCTTACAAATTTCTTTTGTCGAATAGTCGTCGATATTTTTTAAGCTAAAAACCTTCGACCAAGTTTCGGGTAACAAAGAAAGGCAGAGCATCAGAAATTTCATAAACTCTTCGCGTTCCATGAGTTTATCAGCAGAAATATCCCAGTTTGTTGGTGATGTTTCATCCTGCCAGTGTCCGTCTTTTTTGAAAAAGCGATTGAAGAAAGCATCTTCGTCGGTTCCAAGAGTCGAGCTACTTTGTTTTATTTCCTGATTGGTCTTCTTTCTGAAATGGTCGATAATTTTATTCCGTAGAATATTGTAGAGCCACGATTTTTCAGGGCAGTCGCGACGGAACTTGTCCAAAGATTTTAATCCGGAAAGGAAAGTGTCTTGCACCAAATCCTCGGCCACTTCGCGGTTTTTTACACGGTAAATAGCAAAGCGAAAAAATTCTTCTGAAAACTGGTCAACCCAGATTTCCGGATTACAGGCATATTTTTGCTTTTCTCTCACGATTTGAAAGATAGAAAGATTGGGCCTTAAAAACAACATAGAGTTGTCTTTTGTAGAATATGCTTAGGCTTGTTTTTTCTTCGATTTTTTAGCCACTAAAATTGCACCTGCAAAAACAAATACAGCCCCAATAACGGTAATTAACGAGAATCGTTCGTGTTCAATCCAATCTACATTCACTTGGGCTAAAACTCCCATGGTAATAAATGTAATCATTGGGTTTAGGATAATAATAATGCTGACTTTATTGGCTTCGGTGTATTTTAAGGCATTTGCCATGCATGTATAGGCGATTACCGTATTGGCACCAAGAAAGGCAAGTAGAAGCCACCAATTGAAACTGAGTTGAAGTAGTGGTTTGAAATCGACAAATGGGGCAAATATTAAAACGGGTAATCCAAAGAGAAATAAATTCAAGCTATTAGCAGGGTATTTGGCCACCAATTTTTTCTGAAGGATGGCATAAGTTGCCCAAGCAATTGCACCTGATATTGTAAGTAGAATTCCTTTTTTATAAGTTCCGGCACTATCGAAAAATGCTGAAAGCTGGTCGCTGTAAAAAAATGAGAAACCAAAAATGGCAATGGCAAAACCTAAAATTTGGCGGCGTTGTACCTTTTCTTTAAAAATAACAAAACCTGCAGTGGCTAAAATTAGAGGACCGGTTTGTATGAAAAGCTGTGCATTGCTTGGTGTTGTGTGATGAATACCCAGCATATAACCCATGTAATTCCACGAGAGTGCCAAAGCTGCAAAAATTAAAAGCAACGGAGGTTTTAAAAGAATTTTGAATGAAGCCGGCGCTGCAAAAAGCTGCCAGATTGCCAACATCGAAAAAGCAAAGAAAAAACGAAACCATACTACCGTTATCGGATCAATTTCGCGCACGGCAACTTTTAAGGCAATGGCCAAAAAGCCCCAAAAAAATGCGGTAACCGATGCGTAAATAATTCCTTTGGTATGGTTTTGCATAAAACTAAGACAGTTGAAGAACCTGAATTAGTCCTTGATTTAGTATGAGGATATATTGGTGTTCAAGTGTCCCTAATTTCCCAATAACCAATTCTTTATCGATTGTTGCAAATTTGCTGATTCTTACAATTGATGATTTTTTTAATCCGTTTATCTTTGACGGAAAAATTTCAAAATCGAATTTGTCTTGCCATTGAAACTGGGTAGTAATAAAACATACTGAAATATCCTGAGCGGAAGTACATAAAACCAAAGCTGGTCGTAGTTTATTTCCTGTTAAATCGGAAAATGGGAATGGAATGAGTACAATGTCTCCTTTTATCACTTGTATTTTTCTTTGAGGTCATTTACTGTATACAAGTCTTCTTCATTTGTTAAGTACTCAAATGATTTTGAGTCGGAAGCTAATTTTTGAATTCCTTCCGTCAAAATTGAATCATCGATTCGACTTAAAAGAAAATCAACAAAATCTTCCACTTCCGAAAGTTTACCGTCCGGAAGTTGATAGATTTTGGCAATAGTATCTTTTATTTTTATTTGACGATTCATTTCATAAAGATAGTTCCATTTCTAAACTATCGCAACTCAGCACCAAATTCACGACCAAAGGCAGCAATGAATTTCTGCATGGTTTTGTCAATTTGTTTGTCTTTTAGTGTTTTGTTATCGTCACGAAGGATGAAACTAACTGCATACGATTTTTTACCTTCAGCAACACCTTTTCCCTCGTAAACGTCAAACAAATCAACCTCGCGTAGTAACTGGCGTTCCATTTTAAAGGCAATGTCTTTTATTTGGCTGAACTTAACTGTGTTGTCAATTAGCAAAGCTAAATCGCGACGTACTGCCGGGAATTTTGCAAGTTCCTGGAAAATAACTTTATGCTTTTTCAGCTCAACTAAAATTCTTCCCCAGTCGAAATCGGCATAATAAACCGGATTTTCAATGTCGAATTTTGTCAACCATTGTTTGGCAACAATACCCAATTCAAGAATTACTTTGTTGTTTAAAGTATAAACTAAACCTTCGGCAAATAATTCACTTTCGGTTTCAGTTATTTGCAAATTGGAAGTTGCAAAACCCAAACGTTTCAGAATATTTTCGGCATATGTTTTTAAGCCGTAGAAAGAAGTGGTTTCTTCTTTTGCAGTCCAGCTTTCGGCTTCTTTACTGCCGGTAACAAAAAGCCCTAAATGTTCTTCTTCCCAATAATTATTGGCAGGTTTATCTTTTAGCTCTGTTCCTTTATAAAAATAGCAGTTTCCAAATTCGTAAAATTTCAGGTTTTTATTCTGGCGGTTGGCATTATAGGCAATACTCTCCAAACCACCAAAAAGCAAGGTTTGGCGCATTCCG
>JAUVDE010000103.1 GCA_030595485.1 Draconibacterium sp. | reverse complement strand
GTTTTTCTGAATATCGAGCAAACAAGTTTGAAAAGCTACCGTGTAGGGCTGCGATATAGTTTGCCCGGCTCCAATTGGAAAAGCCTGGTCTTTGTAGGCGAAATTTATAAAGCTACTCTCCATAAAAAGATGCCTCGGAACTCGCCCAATGGCGCCCAAGACATTCTCGTTTCGTATACCTTTTATTTTTAATCCATCAGCCAATCGTTTTCGCAAACCTTGGTGGCGGGGCGTATCATTAATCATTGTGCAATAATATAATGCAAAACTAATCGAAATCGTGCTTGTATTGCACTTAAACCAAGGAATGAATATTAACATTTAACGTTGATAAGTTAGCAGCTACAAAAACGAAACATACTCAGCTGAATTCTATATTTGTACCGAAATCATAAATTGTTTCATAATATGCTTAATGTAGGATTAATAGGAAACACAGAAATTCTTGAGCCTTACGTAACTATCATCAGAAAAAACACTGAGATTAATGTTATTGGTAAAGCCTCGGTTGGAACAAGTGCACAATTAAACAGCTTTCATTTTACAATTCCTGAATTTAACAGGGTGGAGCTTATTGAGCGTGCCGATGTAATTTTGATGGACAACTCGACTCCTATGCCCTATAAATTTATGCGCGAGATTATTAAAAAATCAAAGCATATATTTTGTGCTGAATATCCTGACTTAAGTATGGAAGAATGTACTAATTTAAATAAACTCATTCACGAATCGCGCTCGGTTGTACAAGTGAGTAATCCTTACTTTTTTTCGCCCGCCATTCAGTGGATGAAAGACAACATTAGCACACCAGCATTTATCGATTATTCGAATTTTGAAGAAGAAGCAACGAACCAAAAAACATTGTTCCCTATGTTGTTAATGTTGCTCGGGTCAACAGGAATTAGTCCCACAAAAATAGGGGTCGTTACTTTTCCGGGATACAACGACTCTAAATTTACCAATGTACGTTTAGAATTTAATGACGCATCAGTGGTGAACCTAAATTTTGGAAGTTTGGAATCACTCAAAAACTTTAAAGTCCGTATCTATTCCGACAACAAATTTGCCACATTTAATTTCACAAAAGAGCGTTTCCTTTGCGATAATAAACCTCTCGAACTCGACCAATACTCCGAGATTAGCGAACTAAATTCATTTATCGATTCTATTCATGGTAAAACAACAAAAACCAGCACGCTCGATGATTATCTGATTGCCATGCACGTGGCACAAAAAATCAGTAAAAAGATTGCACAATTTTCTATTCATTGATAGGTAGAAAAATATACTTCTGCCGCAATATTTTTACACACAATTCGTTGTATTTACGAATTGCTTTTACTTACCTGACTTAATTCTGCATAATGAATAAATCGTGGCAAGTTGCCAAATATTTATTTTTCGATTTTTTTGCTGCTGCACTTGCATGGGCGTTATTTTTCGTTTATCGGAAAGAGGTAATTGAGCCCCAGTATTTTGGCGGTTGGGATGTACCTTTTGAATTAGGAACACAGTTTTATTTGGGCTTGCTAATTATTCCGTCTTTCTGGGTTACCTTTTACTACATTATCGGCTTTTATAAAAACATTTACCGCCGCTCGCGTTTGCTCGAGTTGGGACAAACTTTTGCCTCTACTGTTATTGGGGTTATTGCTATTTTCTTTGCCTTTCTTTTAGATGACTGGATTGAATCGTACAAAAATTATTACCAGTTAATTGGAACCTTGTTTGTGCTGCATTTTGCCTTAACCTATTTCTTTCGCTTAATTCTTACCACTCAAACCATACATAAAATACACCAACGAAAAATTGGGTTTAACACCTTAATTATTGGAAGCAACGAAAAAGCAGCTAAGGTTTATGACGAAATGACGAACCAGGTTCGTCCGGCCGGAAATAAATTTGTAGGTTTTGTGGGTCTCGATAGCAATAACGATGCAATCCTTAGTCACCACCTTACCAAACTTGGACAGATTGAAGACATTTCCAATATCCTGGAAAACGAAAAAATAGAAGAGGTAATTCTAGCACTTGAAACGAAAGAACATAAAAAACTCAGCGATATTCTCACCATAATTGAAAACCGACAAATTACAATTTGGGGCATACCCGATTTATACGACCTACTTTCGAGTATGGCAAAAACAAATACGATTTTTGGTAGCCCGCTGATAAAAATAAGTAATGGTTTAATGCCGGGTTGGCAAGAAAACACCAAACGTTTGCTCGACGTAGTTTTGTCGCTTATAGCAATAACTCTATTTTTTCCGGTTTTTGTGGTTTTGGCAGTTATCATTAAAACAACATCAAAAGGACCAGTTTTTTACAAACAAGAACGAATTGGGCGCTTTGGTAAACCATTTAATATTTATAAACTACGCAGCATGGTTTTGGGTGCCGAAAATGGGACACCCGAACTTTCGTCGGACGACGATGCTAGAATCACCAAAATTGGCAAATTTCTACGCAAATCGCACCTCGATGAAATCCCACAATTTTTTAATGTAATTACCGGTTCAATGTCGTTAGTCGGACCACGCCCTGAACGTGAATTCTACATAAAGCAGATTATTAAACAGGCACCACATTATACTCATTTACATAAGCTTCGCCCGGGAATTACTTCGTGGGGACAAGTAAAATACGGCTACGCCTCAAACGTAGACGAAATGCTTGAACGCCTTACTTACGACATGATGTACCTGAAAAACATTTCAATTTATATCGATTTTAAAATTTTGATTTACACCGTTATGGTGAGTGTTAAAGGAAACGGAAAATAGAAAGCTACAGTCCAAAATCGTAATCGCGTTCCACTTTGGCAATTCGTACTTTATAACATTTATACCACTCCTTTATACCTTTTTGTTGCGCTTCGATATGGTCCATATTCATTTTCCATAACTTAATCGCATCCAAAGTTTTCCAATACGAAACAGTAATCCCAATCTCGTTTCTGGCTGATTCAGCTCCCAGAAAGCCACTTCGTTTACTGGCTAATTCCAGCATTTTGTCTGCCATTTCGGAATAGCCATTGTCTCCTTCAGTTCGTTCTGAAGTAAAAATTACGCTATAATATGGGGGATTTGGAGTTTTTGCAATCATCTTAATTTAAATATTTTAATGGGTTTATAAATCGGTCCTTGGGGTTTCAGAATACTTTGATAAAGTATAAACTCCGAAACATACGAATCTTGGTATTTTATATCATCTAATTCCTCTATAACAGAATGGAAATGAACACGACGCTCCAAGTTCTTAATTCTGCCTAAAGTTAAATGCGGTCGAAAAGGTTTTAACTCTGCATGAAATCCGGCAGCAACAACATTTTTCTCAACTTCCGCAACCAATTCAGTTAATGCTTCCGATTCCATAATTTTCACAAACAAAACACGTGGTTTGCCTTTGCTACTAAAACACCCTACTCCTTTAGTTTCAATTTGAAAGGACTTCAGATTTCCGGCTACAAGTTTAAGATTATCAACCAAAAAGCACAATTGCTCGCGTGTTGTATTACCAATAAACCGCAGCGTTAAATGGAAATTATCCTCATGCACCCATCTAATTCCATCCTTTTTGAAAATAGTTTTAAAATCGTTCAGCTGATACAAAACCTTTTCACCGGGATGAATTTTTATGGCTATAAATGTTCTTATTTCGGTTCGCATATTACAAGTAGCCCAATTCAATTAAAGTCACAATTTCCTCCAGTACTTTATCTTCTTCTTGCGCATCATAACCCGATTTTAAGTCATTCTTAAAAAGCCGGGCAATTCCTTGCCAAAATGCAGCACTAAAGTTGCCTCTAAAGTCTTGAATCAAAGTATACGCTGTTTGTTCTGTTTCACGATCAATTAACTTAATTAAGAGCCGGCCATCGGAAATCGACCATTTTTTAAGTTTGGCTTTATGCTTTTCCAGCAACTCTCTTTCTAGCTGCTTCATCATTTTTCGTCGCTCTTTTTTATCTTCAATCGAACTATACACTGGCTCGTATTGAAGCAACAATTCACGTGCTTCAACAGCAACTGGGTACACCTTTTTCACCTTTTGAACATAACGCGAATAGCGACGGTATTGACGCTTATTTTTAAACTCGCGTTCTGGGAAAACAACCACTTCTTTTATGTTTTTAAAAATAATGGTATCGCCGTTTTCAATGTAGCCCATATTTAACTTGGAAGTATCGCGTTCCTGCCCCGAAACCCCCAACCCAAACAATAGAAAAAACAATATGTAAACTCCTCTTTTCACCTAAACATTTTTAATAACATAAATGTAGAACGAATAATTCATTTTGCAATTATAGCCCATCCAAAGTTTATATCTTTACGCGGTTCAAACTTAGCTGAAGCTACATAAAACATTACGACAAAATGAAGACAGCAGTTCATTCAGAAATAGGAAAATTGGAAGGTGTAATTATTCATCCTCCGGGCTCGGAAGTGGAAAACATGACACCCGAAAATGCAGAACGTGCTTTATATAGCGACATTTTAAACCTTTCAATTGCATCGAAAGAATATGCACAATTAGCTGGTGTTTTGCGTAAGGTTTCTTCGGTATTCGAAGTAAAAAGCCTACTAAAAGACGTATTACAAGATGAAAAAGTAAAAGGATATTTACTGAATGAGGTTTGCTTGACAGAACACATTGGAAGCTGCAACCAATTGGCCGATATTAAAGCTGATGTTTTAGCCAATTTATTAATTGAAGGAGTTGTGTTGGAAAAAACCAATCTAACCAATTATTTGAGTAACGAGCGCTTTTTGATACGTCCGCTGCACAACTTATTTTTCACACGCGACTCGGCAATGGGAATGAACGACCACATGCTAATTGGCAAAATGGCCAATCCGGTGCGTGAGCGGGAATCGTTAATTATGGAAACCATTTTTAACCATCACCCAAATTTTGAAACGCAAACCTTAAATGCCGGCAAACCTTCCGATGGAATTTTAGTAAACCGCAAATCGACTATTGAGGGTGGCGATGTACAAATTGCCCGTGATGATATTTTTGTTATCGGAACAGGAGTACGCACCAGCACACAAGGAATCGATTTTATTATTGAAAACATTAAACAACTAAAAAAAGAGAAACATCATATTATTATTCAGGAATTGCCTGAGTCTCCCGAGTCATTTATTCACCTCGACATGGTTTTTACTTTTCTGAACACCAACGAATGTATGGTTTATCCACCAGTTGTTTTTGGAATGAGCCGGTTCAGAACCATTCATTTAGAAATTGAAAATGGGAAGGTTACAAAAATTGAAGAATTTCCAAATATTCCGGCTGCCTTAAAAAAGTTGGGCATGGATTTAAAACCAATTTCTTGTGGTGGAAATAGCGACCCATGGATTCAGGAGCGTGAACAGTGGCACAGTGGAGCTAATTTTTTTGCTTTTGCCCCTGGGAAAGTAATTGGCTACCAGCGTAATGTCCATACCATTGAAGAATTAAACAAGAGTGGTTACGAAGTGCTGGCTGCGACCGATGTAATTTCAGGTAAAGTTTCGCCCGACGATTATAAAAAATGTGTGGTTACTATTGCCGGTTCGGAATTGGCACGTGGTGGAGGTGGTGCCCGTTGTATGACACAACCCATTAGAAGAGCACAAATAAACTGGTAATTTATGCGCAAACTAAGAAATAAAGAACTTAATCGTTTAACTGTTGATGAGTACAAAAGCACGGATAAAACTCCGCTTGTTGTGGTACTAGACAACATTAGAAGCTGCAACAATATTGGTTCTGTTTTTCGCACTTCCGATGCTTTATTGATTGAAAAGATTTACCTCTGTGGAATTACCGCAACACCACCCAATAACGAAATTCGCAAAACCGCGCTGGATGCCGAAAAATCGGTAGACTGGGAATACTTCGAAAACACCGAAGATGTAGTAGCCAAACTACAAAAAGAGGGGTTTAAGGTTTATGCCATCGAACAAGTTGAAGAGAGTATCTCACTACCCGATTACAAGCCCGGTACAGGAGAAAAACCTGCCTTGGTTTTTGGCAACGAGGTAAAAGGTGTAAAACAAACGGTAGTTGACATTTGCGATGGCAGCATAGAAATCCCACAATTTGGCACCAAACATTCCTTTAATATTTCGGTAAGTGCTGGTATTGTTTTATGGGATATTTTCCAGAAAGTTAGATAGTTCTCATTCAAAGAAAATTCTCGAGGTAATTCGAGGCATCACTTTTCAAACATTTTCTGTATTTTTATAGGGAATCAAAATCATCGTCGTATGAATTCCCCGAAAAATATGCCCGAAGAATTTTCACAATACATATGGGAGAACCAGCTGTTTATTGCGGAAAACTTAAAAACTACCTCAAACGAAAAACTTGAAATAATTACCACCGGGAAAAGAAATACCGATTCGGGGCCTGACTTTTTTAATGCAAAAATTAAACTTGATGAAACCATTTGGGCAGGCAATATTGAGATTCATAAAAAAGCTTCTGATTGGCAAAAACACAAGCACCAAGACGATAAAAACTACGACAATGTAATTTTGCACGTTGTTGAAACTGGCGATGAGCAGATATATCGAAACAATGGTAAAGCCATTCCAACTCTGATTTTAAAGTACCCCGAGCATCTAAAAAACAATTACCAAAACTTACTGGAAGCCCAAACATGGATTGCCTGTCAGAATCAATTTCACAAAATCGATCCAATCGTTTTACAACTGGGATTTAACCGTTTAATGATTGAACGGCTAGAAAATAAAACAGAAGAAATTCTGACCCGCCTTCAACAAAACAATAACGATTGGAACGAGACTTTCTACCAAATGCTTGCGCGCATGTTTGGTTTTAAAGTAAATGCAGTTCCTTTTGAATTATTGGCAAAATCGCTACCTATTAAAATTTTAGCAAAACATAAAAACAACTTATTCCAGTTAGAAGCTTTGCTCTTCGGAAATTCAGGTTTACTAAATAATCAATTATTGGGCGATGATTACTACCTAAAGTTGCGAGACGAATATTCATTTCTGTATAAGAAATATAAGTTGCAGGGAATTGAAAGCCATCTTTGGAAATTTATGCGTTTGCGTCCTGTAAATTTCCCAACGGTACGAATTTCGCAATTGGCTGCGTTGATTTATCATTCCCAAAATTTATTTTCAAAAATTATAGAAACTGAAAATATTGACAAACTGAAAGAGCTATTCAAAATAAAAGCATCAGAATACTGGGATGCCCACTATAATTTCAATAAAAGCTCGAAAAAAACGGTGACAAAAGAGTTGGGTGAAACCTCAGCCAATCTTTTAATTATCAATGTAGTAATACCTTTTCTTTTTGTTTATGGCGAAAAACAAAATCAGCATCATCTAAAAAACCGCGCACTTGAATTTTTGGAGAAACTACCAGCTGAAAATAATTCAGTCATTACTAATTGGCGTGAACTGGGTATTCAGGCTCACTCCGCTTTTGATTCGCAGGCTTTACTTCAGTTAAAAAATTGCTACTGCGAAACAAAAAAATGTTTAAATTGCCACATAGGGGTAAAACTGGTTGCTACTCCTGAAAACCAGAACGAGTAACATGAATACAGCAAGTCAACAGTATAATAAATTTCAGGAAGTTTCCAGTCGTACACTTAAACTGGGTATCGGCTTACTAATTTCAATTGTTGTTATTGGTATTCTTGGCTTCCATTATATTGAAGACCTGAATTTTATCGACAGTGCTTATATGACCGTAATTACTGTTTCAACAGTTGGTTTTAAAGAAGTTGGTGCTCCACTTACCGATGCGGGTAAGATTTTTACGATGGCACTTATTATTTCAAGTTTGGGTACTTTGGCTTATGTTGGCTCGAACATGGCACGATTTGTATTTGATGGAGAATTGGCTAATTACATAAAAACTTACAGGGTGGACAAACGAATTGCAAAACTAAAAGACCACGTAATTATTGTGGGTTATGGAAGAAATGGTGAACAGGCTGCCATGGAACTAGAGGAGAATGGGGTACCTTTTGTAGTTCTCGACAAACGTGAAAACGTAATATCGAGGGTACGCGAGAACGAGAACCTTTTGTACATAAAAGGTGATGCCACGCACGAAGAAACACTAGAACAGGCAAGGATTAGCCAGGCACGTGCATTAATTGCCACCACTCCGAACGATGCCGACAACGTTTTTGTTGTTCTTACCGCCCGAAGTATGAATCCGGGGATGACTGTAATTAGCCGCGCCTCGGAACTGGAAAGCCAAATGAAACTAAAACGTGCCGGTGCCACAAACGTTATAATGCCCGAGCGCATGAGTGGGCAACGTATGGCAAAACTGGTTCATCAACCCGATGTTGTGGAGTTTATTGAATATATTTTACTGCAAAAAACTCAGGATGTTAGCCTCGAAGAGATTTCGTGTAAAAAACTGGCACAACGTTTTGTTGGCAAATCGATTGCCGATTTAAAAGTACGGCAATTTAGCGGAGCCAACATAATTGGGATTAAAATTAGTGGCGCTCGCTACGTTTTTAACCCCGATCCACAAATGATTCTTTCGCGCAACGACCAGCTTTTTGTACTCGGTAATCCTGTTCAAATAAGAAAGTTGGTTGAAGTGATGGAGAGTGAGATGTAAATATTCGTTATAAATAACACAAACAAAATTTCTAAATTTTAATGAAGGTGATAAAACCAAAAATCTACATTCCAACCATCCTGATTATTCTGATGGTTTTTACACGTATTATGTCAGCTAACGCACAAATAGCTCAATTTCGGGGACCCAACCGAGATGGTATTTTCCCAGAAACAGGATTACTAAAAGAATGGCCGGCTGGAGGTCCTGACGTATTATTTGTAACTGAAGATTTAGGAAAAACAAATGCATCGACCATTGCCACAACCAACCGTATTTACACCACCGGAAATATTGACACACTGGAATACCTGAGTTGCCTCGACCTTGATGGAAATATACTTTGGCAGAAATCGTACGGACGGGCATGGAAAAACACCTTCCCAGAGGCAAGGTGTACACCAACACTTGAAAGAGACTGGCTTTACGTTCTTTCGGGAATGGACAAAATGTCGTGCATTAACGCTATAAACGGAGAGATGATTTGGAGCATTGACCTTCATGAAAAATACAATAGTGATTGGGACATGTTTGGTGTTTCGGAGTCGCTGTTATTGCTTGAAGATAAAATTATTGCCTCCATTGGAGGTGAAACAGCCATGGTAATTGCGCTCGATAAAATGACCGGTGAACTGATTTGGAAATCGATATCGATAAATACCAAACGTTCGAATATGTCACCTGCTTTAATTGAACATTGTGGCAAAAAATACATCATTACTTCAAGCCAAACACACATATTAAGTTTGGCTGTGGAAACGGGTGAAATTGAGTGGAATTTTCAGCATAATTTTTTGAGTCCAAATGGAGATAACACAACAATTTTAGTAAACACGCCAACTTACAACGACAGCTGTTTATGGGTTTCAAATGGCTGGG
>JAUVDE010000424.1 GCA_030595485.1 Draconibacterium sp. | reverse complement strand
GATAGGATTGATGATCGGATACAGCTATTTAACGAAATGATTAACAACCTTGAAATGGGTTACAGCAAAGAAAATGTACAATATACCAATATTTGTTTGTTGCATTTTTTAGCCTCGTTTAAGCTGGTGAGTCAATTTCGACAAATTCGGAAAGTTGAGGAAAATGGTACGGTTGGCAATGTCGTGTCATTCATGAAAAGAAATCTGGACAAAAAGCATTATTTGAGTGAACTCGCAGGAGTAGCAAGATTGTCTGTTTCGCATTTTTCTTTACTTTTTCGAACGAAGACAGGAAGAGCTCCCATGGATTATCTTACTCATTTAAGAATTCAGCGTGCTTGTCAGTATCTTGACAATTCATCATTGCAAGTAAATGAAATTTCGGTAGAGGTTGGATTTGAAGATCCGTTTCATTTCTCGAGGGTATTTAAACAGGTTATGGGTGTATCTCCGGTATACTATCGAAAAAAACCTAAAGGTTAAAATTGTTACTCAACAGTGGAATACTTTGCCCTGATTGCAAAGTATTGTATATTAAGCACCAACCCATAAACCGTATAAAGTTTCAAAATAATCAAAAAAAATACCGGGAGTTGTACACCCCGGCATTCCTATTAATACAATTTATGCGATAGTGTTTTTCAACCTTTCTACTTGAATAATTAATCTTGGCGGAAAATCAAGTCCACCGGATTTTTGAACTAATCCTTCATTTCTGAAAGATGCTTACAGCCTGTTCATTTAATAAACAAAATTTTCAGGTTTTAATTCTTTAAATTTCTCTTCGTTTACATTTTTGTAACTAATGCGTACACCATTCCATGCCTGTGGCCAACCACCAAATACATTATTTATGTATAGAAACTTAAGCGGATGTAAGCCCTTTGCCAAGGCAATAGAAGCATCGGTTCGTGGATGACGCTTTACTTCACCGTCGTTGTCGATTAGCAAGTTCCCGGCAACATATAGTTCATCCATGTTAGTCGAAAACTGATAAACTCCATCTTCCAGAATTTCCACATACCCGTCGAAGATTGCAACACTTGGTTTTTTATAATCGAATAGTTTATTGGTTTCTTTGTAGTCTTTAGCTACTTTTTCTTTCCAATTTTTAATCTTAGCAACTTCTTTAGTTGAATAAATTTCTGCCTCGGCTACTTTATATTTTAGCCCTTTATTTTTTGCTTCAACTTGTGCCGCTGCAATAAAGTCTTCCTTCTTAACCGAAATAGTTCTTACTTTTCCAAGTTTACCAGAAACCAATGCAGTTCTGATTTTTACAGTCGCATCACCTTCAACCGGAATAGGTGCGGAGTATTTAGTTGAAGCCAAAGTTGGCTCTGTTCCATCAAGGGTAAAATACATCGCCATTGCTCGGGTAGTTGTAAACTCTAAAGTGCTAGCTTCAGTAATTACCATATTATTAATCGGTCCTTCAGGTTGGGGAATATGATAATTAATTTTGTGTTGGTCCAAACGCACAAATTGATTGTCCATTCTTTTTACAAATGCATCAAAATCTTTTTTATTCGCTTGCGTCCAATTTACTTCGGCTAATGCAATTATACGCGGATAAACACGATGTTCAACCAACTCGGGAGTGTACATATATTCCGACCAAACATTTCCTTGTGTTCCCAAAACATGGTGCGCTTTATCTTTGTCTAAATCTTTTGGAACGGGTTCATAACCATATGATTCTTCCAGGGTGGTATAACCTCCAATAGCAACCGGTTCCACTTTCGGACTTCCCTGATAGTGGTCGAGATATACCCAGTTACCGGGTGTCATCACAACATCGTGACCTTGAGATGCTGCTGTAATTCCACCTTTTTCGCCACGCCACGACATAACCGATGCCGACTTGGCTAATCCTCCTTCTAAAATTTCGTCCCAGCCAATCATTTTCTTGTCTCGTGCCAACAACATTTTTTCAACACGCTGTACAAAATAACTTTGCAATTCGTGTTCGTCGTGCAGTCCTTCTGCCTTAATTCTTGCCTGGCACTGGTCGCATTCTTTCCATTTAGACTTTGGAGCTTCGTCTCCTCCAATATGGAAATATTCACATGGAAAAAGTGCCACTACTTCATCAATAATATCTTCTAAGAAATCAAAAGTTTCCTCTTTTCCGGCGCAATAAATATCTGGCTCAACACCCCAAACATTACGCACTTTAAACGGGCCACCTGCGCATGAATATTCAGGATAAGCCGTTAAAGCTGCCAAAGCATGTCCTGGCAATTCAATTTCAGGAACCACATCAATGTGACGTTCGGTCGCATAAGCTACAATCTCTTTAATCTGTTCTTGTGTATAAAATCCTCCGTGTTCTTTTCCTTCGTCAACTCGCAATGAGCCTAATTCGGTAAGTTTAGGATATTTTTTAATCTCAATTCTCCAGCCTTGATCTTCGGTTAAATGCCAATGAAATTTATTGATTTTATACATCGCCAATACATCCAACTGCTTTTTAATAAAATCAACAGAATAGAAATGACGACAAACATCGAGGTGCATTCCACGCCACGGAAAACGAGGCGCATCTTCAACTGTCACGCATGGAATGTTCCAGTTGATTTCTGAAACAAGTGTTGGACTTTCAATTTCTGCCGGAAGCAATTGCATTAACGTTTGCATTCCATAAAACAGACCGCGGTTGCTTGCTGCTTTTACTTCAATTTTTTCAGTAGTTACCACTAAAGTATAAGCTTCTTCTGCTAAGCCACTGGTCGCGTCAACTTCAACTGAAATATAATTTTTTGAAGCCGAAGCTGAACTTGCTAATTCGTAACCTGTTGATTGAGTAATTTTAGCTTGAAAGAAATTTGCTACAGTTTCGGCTCCTTCTCCAACAGCAACTATTGTTGTTTTCTTATTCAACTTAAATACACCTTCGTGCTGACTAAGCACATTGGGTTGAGGTACAATATTAACTCCTTTATTGTACTCTTTCTCTTCATACTTTTCGCTACATGCCAAAACGGACAAAGCAACTAAAACGATAATAACTAACTTATTCATATTTTATATTTTACTTAATTTTATCTATTTTGTTGCGTAGACCATGCTTTTGTCATCGTATTCAACTTGCAATTCAGCTAACCTTCGTTCCAGCTTCTGTTGAATTTCAGCATATTCTTCCTGACCAAAAACATTT
>JAUVDE010000162.1 GCA_030595485.1 Draconibacterium sp. | reverse complement strand
AATTGACGACATTGTTGTTCCTGCAAACTATAACTGTCCTGGGCAGTTGGTAATTTCTGGTTCAGAAGCCGGAATTGATAAAGCTTGTGAATTGCTTACCGAAAAAGGTGCAAAACGCGCTATTAAACTGGTTGTTGGTGGTGCATTCCACTCTCCATTTATGGAGCCGGCACGCGAAGAGTTGGCAGCTGCAATTGAGGCAACTACTTTTAGTACTCCTGCTTGTCCGGTGTATCAGAATGTAAATGGACAGCCTGTTTCAGATCCTGAAGTAATTAAAGAAAACCTGATTTCACAATTGACTGCGCCGGTAAAATGGACAAAAATTATGGAAAATATGATTGCCGACGGAGCTTCTTCGTTTACTGAAGTTGGTCCTGGTAAAGTACTTCAAGGTTTGGTTAAAAAGGTTGATAGAAAAATGGAAACAATTGGGGTAAATAGCTACGAGGGTTAATTCCAAAACGAGATAAAATGAAAAGTCCTGATTGTGTAAACAACCGGGACTTTTTTTATGGTGTGAATTGTTCTAATTCATACTTTTCTGAAGCATCCGGTAAATGGTTGATTTGCCAATTCCCAACTTCGATGCCACAAGTCTTACATTCTGGTTGTATTTGTTTAGAAAGAATTTTACAATTTCATTATTGTACTCATCCAGTGTTTTTTCAGCCGCCAGTAGGTTCTGAACACTTTCATCAACATTCATGTTCAAATGGCTGGGTTTAATTACATCACGCGTACTCATAACACATGCCAGCTCCATAATCGCCTTTAATTCTCTAATGTTTCCTGGATAATGATACGAAAGCAACATTTGTTTTGCTTCACTCGAAATGGTTTTAGGCTCCATGTCGTTTTCCTTGCAGAAATCGTCGACAAAATATTTTGCCAATAGAATTTTATCATTTCCGCGCTGGCGTAAAGGTGGAATTTCAATTGGTAGGCCAAGTAAACGGTAATATAAATCTTGTCGGAACTGCTCATCACCCGAAAGTGTTGCCAGGTTTCTATGTGTTGCAGTAATTATGCGAACGTCAAGAGGTATTGTCTCATTTCCTCCGAGGCGTACCAGCTCTCTTTCCTGAAGCACACGTAGAAGTTTAGCCTGCAGGTTTATATTTAAGTCGGCAATTTCGTCCAAAAATAAAGTACCACCGTTGGCCAATTCAAATTTTCCGATTTTTCTAAAATCAGCCCCGGTAAAAGCACCTTTTTCATGACCAAATAATTCGCTTTCAATAAGGCCATCAGGAATAGCTGAAACATTAACAGCTACAAATGGTTTTGCGCTTCTTTTCGAGTTGTAATGAATTCCTTTGGCCACCAATTCTTTTCCGGTACCTGTTTCTCCTGAAACCGACACCGAAATATTGGTTTGTGTTGCCTTATTCATCAATTCAAAAACATGGTCAATTTCGCGGCTGTTTCCCTTTATAAGGTTCTTAAAGTTGAATTTCTCTTTAACCGCGTCTTTCAGTATAATATTCTCAGTTTTAAGCTGGTCGGTATTGTATATGTTTTTAATAATTCGACTGAGCTTTTCACGCGTATCAGGAGCTTTCATAATGTAATCGTAAGCTCCGTTTTTCATCAATTCAATAGCCGTTGAAATATCTTCCTGTGCCGATATCACAATTACTTGCGCACTAGGTAGTTTCTTTTGAATACTCGCCAAAACCTCTTTCCCGGTCATGTCGGGTAGCGTATAGTCGAGTGTTACGACATCGGGTTTGTCGCCAATGCTATTAATGAAATCTGTTCCGTTATGAAAAACTTTAACTTGTAATCCGTCGTCAGTTAATTGTTTTTTCAGAACTCGAGCATATAATACATTGTCTTCAACAATGAATACTTTGTACTGATTTTTAGTTTTTGGAGTTGCCATATCATTAGTGTATTAAGAATCTAAAAATAGCCAAAATGAAACAGGATACAAACTATTTGTCCAGATTTTGGAAATATTTCAGTATAATTTCCCAATTTCAAAAAATGTCTTGAAATCTTGGAGTAGATATTACTGAAAATTTGAGTGTTGTTCATTCATTTGAAATCTAAAATATTCATTTATTCATTTCTATTTAGCACAGTTTATTAGTGCTAATTTTTTAGTCAGAATAATGTTTATTGTTTAAGTGAAGGCTGTTGTCTTGGTGAATTATTGTTTGTAGGTGGCAGTGTCAATGTGTATTACAGTAAAGTGCGAATTCAAATGAAATAAATAAACGTTTGATTAAGTAGGTATGTGGAAATCTATTCTTAGATTTAAGCGAATAAAAATCATAAAACAGGAAGAATGAATTACTCCGCCTTTCATAAATTATCATACGGATTATATATAATAGCTACTGAGTTCGAAGGTGAAAAAGTTGGTTATATCGCGAATACTGCTTTTCAGATTACTGCCGAACCTTCGAAAATTGCTCTAAGTTGCAACAAGAATAATTATTCGCTAATGAAGATTTTAGACAGTAAGAAATTTTCAATTTCTGTCTTGAAAAAGGAAGTAGATACGTCGCTGATTGGTAAGTTTGGATTTATGTCGAGTACAGATATTGATAAATTTGCCGGTGTTGAAACTATAACTGCGAAAACCGGTGCACCTATTGTAATTGATTCATCGGTTGCATGGTTCGATTGTCAGGTATTGAACTCAGTGGATGTAGGATCGCATGTTTTGATTATAGCTGAAGTGGTTGATGGCGATGTGCTTTCGAACGCAGAAGCTTTAACTTATGATTATTACCACGAAAAATATAAAATGCGTTCACCTAAAAATGCGCCTACTTATATTGATGAGGACAAGTTGGAAGATGAACCGGAGCCTGATGTTGAGGAGGTAAAACCAGCCGAAGTCGAAGAAATGGAAGCGAACGGTGATGGTGTTTATTCTTGTAATATTTGTGGTTATCAATACGATCCAGAAGAAGGTGACCCAGCCAATGGAATTGCTCCGGGAACTGCATTTGAGGATTTGCCGGAAGATTATGCCTGTCCGCTGTGTACTGCAGGAAAAGACTTTTTTACCAAAGTAGAATAATTAATGAAGGGCATCCTCGGATGCCTTTTTATATTTTCCGGTGTTTGCCATCGCAAAAAGGTTTATTGCCCGAATGTTTGCACTGGCATAACCAAAAATCTTTTTTCTCATCAACTGTAAATGGAATTGGTGTAAAATCGGAACCTTGATGCGAACCATCGCAAAAGGGTTGGTTTTTACTTTTTCCGCACGAACACCAGAAATAGGTTCCCGGCTCAAGGCTTAGCATTTTAGGTGCTTTTTCTGCAATTACAGGTTTTTCCATCTCTTTTCTTGTTAAATTAGCATTTTGTTCAACTTAACTTTAAAACATGAAACGTTCTATATTGTTTGTATTTGCTTTATTGATTACTACTATAATCTTTGCCCAGCAAATTAATCAGGTGAAATTTTATGTGGGAGCTTATACTTCCGCTGGTGCCGAAGGAATATATTTATGTTCATTTAGTCCTGAAACGGGTGACATTAAACTAGAAAGATCATTTAATGGAATTGAAAATCCTTCATTTGTAAAATTGTCGCCCAACAAGAATTTCTTGTATTCTGTTTCGGAAGCAGGGGATAAAGGCAGTTTTATTTATTCGTACAAAGTTGAGGGTAATTTCGATTTGACCTTGCTAAATAAGCAAAGCTCAAATGGGAATGGCCCGTGCCATGTTGATGTTTCTGCTGATGGAAAATTTGTGGCTACAGCCACTTATGGTGGAGGAACGACTTCGCTTTACCCCGTGTCAAAGAATGGTTCCTTGCAAGAAGCAAGTTCAGTAAATGTGAATAAAGGAACAAGCATTAATGAAAAACGACAAAATAAACCACATGCACATTCTGTAAAATTCTCGCCTTATAATAATCAGGTTTATAGTGCCGACTTGGGAACTGACCACTTGGATATTTACAAACTGGAAAATGGTGAGTTGAAAAAATCAAATCCGTCCTTTGTTAAACTTCCTGCAGGAGCAGGACCGCGTCATTTTGATTTTCATCCTAAAAAAGAGCTTATTTATGTGATTAACGAATTAAACTCTAGTATTAGTGCGCTACGAAAAGGTTCTAGTGGTTGGGAAGTGGCGCAGAATATATCGACTTTGCCCAAAGACTTTACTGGAGTTAGTTATTGTGCTGATATCCATGTTTCGAAGAATGGAAATTTTGTGTATGCTTCCAACCGGGGACACAACTCAATTGCCGTTTTTAGTGTGAGTAAAAGAGACCAAAAACTAAAATCTACAGGAACGGTATCCGTGGAAGGAAATTGGCCACGGAACTTTGGTTTAATACCGGGAGGAAAGTGGATGTTAGTCGCTAATCAGAAAAGTAATGATATTACTGTTTTTAAGATAAATTCTAAAACGGGAATACCTGAATTTACAGGCAAAAAACTAAGCTTACCATCGCCGGTTTGTATTGAGTTCTTGTAAAAGCATACGAAGAGAGTATTGTAAACAAAAAGAGACTTCTTGGAATCTAATAAAACTAGGAAGTCTCTTTTGATTTGTATAATCTTATTTGCTTAATTCAATTTAGCACTAATCAATTTAATAAATTCTTCGCGAGTTGCCACTTTCTCGAAAGCTCCGGTAAAATCGGAAGTTGTAGTAATTGAATGTTGCTTTTGAACACCACGCATTTGCATGCAAAGATGCTGAGCCTCAATTACAACAGCAACTCCCAAAGGTTTTAGTGTGTCTTGAATACAATCTTTAATTTGGGTTGTTAAGCGTTCTTGTACTTGTAAACGACGGGCAAAAACATCAACTACACGTGCAATTTTGCTTAAGCCAGTAATGGTGCCGTTCGGAATGTAGGCAACATGTGCTTTACCAATAAACGGAAGCATGTGGTGCTCGCACATCGAAAAAATCTCAATGTCTTTAACAATTACCATTTGGCGGTAATCTTCTTTAAACATGGCTGATTTTAGAATCTCAACCGGATCTATTTTGTAACCTTGTAGCAAGAACTGCATGGCTTTGGCAACTCTTTCAGGTGTTTTAACTAAACCTTCTCTTGTTGCATCTTCGCCAACTATTTCTAAAACCTGTTGGTAATGTTCTGAAAGTAAATTTGTCGATTCTTCGTCGTAAACATCAATTCTTTGGTAACCGTTTGAGCTATCAGATTTCGGTGAGCACATTTTATTTCAATTAAATTTGATACAAAGATTAACTTTTTTTCATAAAAACAGTATGAAAGCATATATGAATTCATGATTAGTAAAAAAGAGGCTTGAAGATATGAGAATATTAATTGTTGCAGCAACATGGATGGAAGTAAAGTTACTTGTTGATGAGTTCGTTAAAGTGGACGAAAAAAGCCACCTGCTGAAGGAGTATCGAATGGGAGATATGCAAATGGATATTCTGATCACCGGAATTGGTACAACATTCACAACTTTTCATTTATGTAATGCGCTGAACGAAAAAAAATATGAACGGGTTATTAATATTGGAATTGCCGGAAGCTTTACCCGAGACCTGAAAATCGGAGAGGTGGTAAATGTAGTTTCAGAAGAATTTGCCGACCTCGGAGTTGAAAAGGACGATGAGTTTTTGACGCTTTTCGAGGCTGGGTTTATGCAGGCAAACGAGTTTCCTTTTGAAAACGGAGTGTTAAAAGCCAGTAATTCAAATGGATGGATTAATTTAAGAAAAGCACGTGGAATTACAATCAATAAAAGTTTAGGAAGGAAGCTGAGTATTGATGAAATTAAGCACAAGTTTACTGCACATGTAGAATCAATGGAAGGAGCAGCTGTTTGTTATACTTGTAATTGGATGGGAATAGAATGTTATCAAATTCGTGCAATATCAAATTATGTCGAGCCTCGTGATTCTTCAAAATGGAACATTCCTTTAGCACTTGAAAATTTGAAGGAAAATATGATTGAAGTATTGCAGAACGTTTCTGTTCCAATAACATAAGCATTTTTATTGTTAATGAATGAAATTCAGAAAAAACAATTTGAAGGAAAGATTTTTAGCCTCCAACCTAAATTAATTCTAAAATAGCTACCCAAAACAACAATTATTCATCTTTTATCAGTGATATTTTTGCCTATTTAAAAAAGTTAAATTTAATTTGCCGCTGGTACAATAAAAAACAGAAAGGGTAGTTTCTATAATTAAAGCCACTTTTTCAGAAAACAGAGTTTTTTGCTGTACCAAACGAAACCACTTTACAAATGATAGTTGTAACAGGAGCAGCCGGCTTTATCGGCAGTTATTTAGTAGGTAAACTCAACAAAGCAGGATACAAAGACCTAATTTTAGTTGATAAGTTTGATGACCCCTGGAAAGACCTAAATCTTCTACGAAAGGAGTACCGGAAGTTTATCGATCGCGACAACTTTTTTAAATGGTTGATTAAAAACGCTCAAGACGTTGATTTTATCTTTCATCTTGGTGCCCGTACCGACACGGTTGGTCAGGAACCAGAGCTCTATCAGCAACTAAATTTAATTTACACTCAGCGTCTTTGGAATATCTGTTCCGAAATTCAAGTGCCAATATTATATGCTTCGTCTGCTGCTACCTATGGTAATGGCGAGGAAGGCTTTTCTGATTCACATCGTAACATTGCCGATTTGCGCCCACTAAATTTGTATGGTTGGTCGAAACATGATTTTGATGTTTGGGCATTAAAACAATTTCGTACCCCTCCGTTTTGGGCAGGAATGAAATTCTTTAATGTTTACGGACCAAACGAGTATCATAAAGGAAGAATGGCATCGGTGGTACTGCATGCTTACAAAACCATTCAGGAAACAGGCAAAATGCAGTTGTTCCGTTCGCATCACAAAGCATATAAAGACGGAGAACAAAGTCGCGATTTTATTTATGTTGAAGACATTGCCGATGTTATGATGTTCTTTATGGAAAATCAGGACAATTCTGGAATTTACAACGTAGGCACAGGTAAAGCACGATCGTTTTTGGATTTAACAACGGCTGTTTTTAATAGCATAAAAGTGAATCCTGATATATCATTTATCGATACTCCAGTTGATTTACGCGGTCGTTATCAGTATTTTACTGAAGCAAAAGTGAGTAAACTTCGCGAGGTAGGTTACTCCAAACCATTTGTCGAGTTAGAGGATGGTGTAAAGGAATACGTTCGCGATTTCCTTATGGCCGAAGCTTGTTATTAAATTAAAAAATCAAGTGAAAAATACATTATCTACCTGATTGTCATTTGTTTGAAATGATATTCTTCGTTGTTGATTTCCTTTTTCACTGGAATAATCTTAATTTTATAAAATTGAATTATTCAAATAAATGAAAAAGATTTTACTCCATTTTATTTTTGCGATCATTGTAATAGCCGATTTAGTTGGTGAATTCTTGCAAAATACTCAGTTGGACCACATTGCGAAAC